>CANPZM010000050.1 GCA_947589065.1 uncultured Clostridia bacterium | reverse complement strand
TTCTGATAAACTTTCTTCTGATAATTCCTTTTTTATTTCATATTCAATTTCTTTTTTTCTATATTCTTCTTGTAATCCACTTAAGGCATCAAAAGGTAAAAATTGTCTTGCTCTATCCACTTTATTCACCATTATGACCTCCTATTAGTGTATTTCTAATTTTTGCGGTTGCACCATCTGTGAAGTTTATTCCTCTTAATATTGAGTTTTTCCCCATTTTATTTTTTATATTATTTACTGTATTTTCTAGTTTTCTTTCTTTTTCTATTTTCTCTTGATTTATAAATAAATTTAATTGAATATTATTAGTTTCAATTACATTATTGAAGCTTATTCCTATTCTTCTTATACTCATTTGCGAATTAGTAGTTTTGTCAAATAATTTTAGATATTCTTTTATTAATTCAGAATATACATTTGTATACTCTGAAAGTTTTTGACTTCCTCCTGTTGCTTTTATTACATCTTTAGAATATCCAATATATAATTGAATAGAATTTGTTTTTAGATTGTTTTCTATTAGCCTTAAGCTTCCTTGCTCTACCATTTCTTTTAATACTGTACGTGCTTTTTCAAATGTATAATCTTCAAATAAAATTTGACTGTTAGATATTGAATTTGATTTTGGTTTATATGCTTTTATATCTGCTATTGTGCAGCTTTCTTTTCCCCATGAATGATCTATTAAAAATTCAGCATTTACTCCAAATTCTTTATATAATCTTTCTGGCTCTGTATGTGCTAAATCATACATATCAAATATTCTCATTTTATTTAATCTTTTTTCTATTCCTCTACCTATTTGCCAAAAATCACTTAGTGGTTTATGATGCCATAATTCTTTTTTATATTTTTCTTCATCTAAGTATCCTATATTATCTGAACTGTGCTTTGCTGTTAAATCTAATGCAATCTTACATAAATATAAATTAGTTCCAATTCCGCAAGTTGCACTTATTCCTTTGGTTTTAAAAATATCTTTCATTACTGTTTTAGCAAGTTCTATTGGTGTTTTTTTATATAATTTTAGATAATGTGTAACATCAATAAAAGCTTCATCTATTGAATATGGATGTATATCTTCTTTACTAAAATATTTTAAATATATTTCGTATACATCTGCTGAGTATTCTATATATTTTTTCATTCTAGGAAGTGCAATTATATATTTTATTGTTGGTGGTATTTCAAAAATTCTGCATCTGTTTCGTATTCCTAGCATTTTCATTTTAGGAGAAATTGCTAAACATATTGCACCTTTTCCTCGTGATGGATCTGCTACAACTAGATTTGTACTAAATGGATCTAACCCTCTTTCTACACATTCAACTGATGCATAAAAAGTCTTTAAATCTATACATATATATGTTCTTTGCATATCATCACTCCTAATTACAAGGTAATTTTATTATAACATGATATGATATTTTTGTAAACACTTGTTCGTAATTAATTTACTTTATATTTAATTTTTTTGAAGAACAAAAGCGAACATGATTAATATTTTTGCTATTTATAACCTTTTAAAGTCCGTGTCTTTGTTCGTCCGCGAAAAATTGTATAACAATTTTTCTGTGGAATGCTTTATATTATAGGAATTTCAGAGAACTTTTCTATTATATAAAAAAAAACAAGAAATTAAATTAAAATTTCTTGCTTTTTTAGTCTATTTTTTATACTTCGTTAGTTGTTAAATTTGAATTTTCTGCATCTCTCATATTTTGCCTATTTCCTCTTTCACCGTTTGGTCCATCTGGTGGCATTTCTCCGTTTATCATTTGATGTCTTTCATCTCTATTAGGTATATTTTTACTAGCTGACTTTTCATAAATAAAATATCCTGCTGTTGCAATTATTGCACCTATCAATACACCTATAATAAATGTTAATATTTTATTTTTCATTTTTAATCTCATTCCTTCCTGAGGTATGAATATAGTTGAAAATTCATATTTCAACTTTACCCCATGTAAATTCTACTTTTTTATATTATCATTCAAACATTGAAAATTTATTGAATTGATATTTTTACATTTGATGTCATTCCTATTTTTACATTTCCATCGTTTTCAAATTCTATTGTAACTTCAAATTTTCCATTATTAGCAATGCTTCCTATATGTGTTACATATCCAGTATAGTTTTTGCTAACTGCTGGTATTTCTATAGTAGCTTCTTCTCCAAGTTTTAATCTATTTATCTGTGCTTCATCTACATTCATAGAAACTGCTAACATATTTTTGCTTTCAATTTTTATGTAATTGCTGTTTAAACATTTACCATCTATTTCTGGAATATTTAATTCTACAATATAGCAATCATATGGAGCTTTTAAATAAGTATCGTTTGTGTATTTTAAAATCTTTTCACCTTTTTTTACAAATTGTTTTTCTTCTACATATACTTTACTTAAGTAATATGTAGCATGTAGCTCAATATCTTCAGTTAATGCTGAATTTACTTCACATGTATCACTTATAGTAAAGTTTTTTCCACCTTTTTGTCTTATAAATTCTCCTGTATCTCCCATACCTTTTCTGTCAAACTCTTGGTTTGGAGAATTCTCCACACTATTTGCTTTTGAAAATTTAATAAAACAGCCTATAATTATTACAATTAATATTATAAAAATTAATAGTATAATTATTTTTTTATGTTTCATCTGTTTCCTCCTCATAGTTTACAAAAATACGGTAATACCTTACATTTCCGTTCTCTGCGGTTACTGATATTAGTATTTTATTTTCACCATTTGATATATTATCATTTCCTGTAATACTAACTTTTGCTGTATCTGATTCTGGTGTTGCTGTAATATCTATTTTATTAGTATTTTCTACATTCATAAAATATGTTGTATTTTCTTTATTGAAATTTGTATTAAGTTTGTTTCCTTTTACAACTAATTTTGATAAGTAGTTATTACTTGAACCATTATATACTGCTTGATTTTCTGGAATTGTATTTTGTTTAGACATACTGTTATTGGTGTTAATTGACACATTTATTTTTTGATTACTAAAATTATTATTTGTTTTTAAATTAGTTATTGTTTTTTCTGTTTTATTGTTTTGTTCATTGTTCGAATTATTCTTAATTTCAGTATTTGGTTGTTTTGAATTATTTTCAGGCTTATTATTGTTTTCTTCATTTGTTTTAATATTGTCTTCTTTATTTTCATTTGTCTTTTCTACTATTGTAATTTCTATTTTTTCTTCTTTTATAACCTCATCTTTTTCTTGTTTTCCTTCAGTCTGATTATTTTCTGGTTTTATTTCTGTTTCATTTGATTCTTCCAAATCATTGTGTTTTATTTCATCTTCAAGTGATGTTACTTGAGCTATTAATTGTATTTTTGTTCCAACTTGAATTTCTTTTGAAATTGGATAATATAGTTTAATTTCATCTAAATTCATTTTGGATTTATCAACTTCAATGCTAATGTCATTAGTCTTTTCATCAATTGCTATATTAGTATTATCTTTTGTATATATTTTTTTTGAATCAATACTTGATTTTAGTATTATTTTAAATTTTTCATCTTCTAAACTTTTTATATTAAATGATATTTCTAATGTTTCTTCTGGACTTATTTCAGTTTTACTTACAGTAAAAAAATTGCTTTTTTCAGTTTTATTACTGATTGCATATGATATTTGTATTCCTAAAATAATAAACAGTAACAATACACAAATAAATATTTTTATTTTCTTATTCATACTTTACCTCCTTAACTTTTCTATTCTGTTCTTAATGCTTCTATTGGATTTAGTTTTGCTGCTTTGTATGCTGGAAAGATTCCAAATACAAGACCTATAACAGCACTTGAACAGAATGAAATTAATATTACTGTTGATGTAATATTGAAGCTAAATCCAAATATCTGTAAAATTGTTCCTACTCCTATTCCAAATCCTACGCCAATTGTTCCTCCTAGAATGCATAAAATTAATGATTCTACTAGAAATTGTACTAATATGTCTCTTCTTTTAGCTCCTAAAGATTTTCTAATTCCTATTTCTTTTGTCCTTTCTGTTACAGATACTAGCATAACATTCATTACTCCTATTCCTCCTACAATAAGTGAAATACCTGCAATTCCTCCAAGTAGTAAAGATAATGTAGTTCTTATGTCTGACATTGTATCTAGCATACTATCTTGTGATGTTACACTATAATAGTCTGATGATATTTGTAAATTTCTTTCTAAGTAATTCTCTATTAAACTTTTGGTTGCTTCAATATTATTTTCATCAGAAACTTTTACATATAAATTATTTATACTCATGTCACTTTTTAAGTATTTTGCAGTTGTAAATGGAATAATTATTGTATTGTCTATATTGGTTCCCATAGAGCTTCCTACTTTTGTTAATACTCCTACTACTGTATATTTGTCTCCTTCTATACTAATGCTTTGTCCGACTATATCTTTTATTTTGCTGTCTTCGAATAAAGTATCTGTTAAACTATTTCCAATCATACATATTTTACTTGAATTTTCTATATCAATGTTTGATAAAAGCCTTCCTGCTTCTAATTTCAAATTTAAAATATTTATATATTCTGGTACTGTGGCTAGAACACTTGAATTTCTTGAAGTAGTTGTATCTTTACTTATTGTTCCTGATACATTTTTATATGGTGCAACACTTTCTATGTTAGTAATTTTTTTAAAATCGTCTATTTGTTCATATTGTATTGTAGTATCACTTTCTCCATTTATTGAAACAGTTAATGTTCCTGTTCCTAAAGATTTTACAGATGATGTAACATTTGTTGTTGCTCCATTACCAATTCCAACCAAAAGAATAACTGACATAATTCCTATAATTAATCCAAGCATTGTTAGGCTTGATCGTAGCTTATTACTAATTATATTTTTTAGTGCTTCTTTAAAAATACTTATTGTCTTTCCCAAAACTATACCACCTCTCCTTCGTATAGCTTTCCATCAGCTATTCTAACAATTCTTTTGGCTCTTTTTGCTACATTAATATCATGTGTAATCAAAATTATTGTTTGACCTTCTTGATTTAAATTTTCGAATAATTCCATTAATTCATTACTAGTTTTTGAATCTAGTGCTCCTGTTGGTTCATCAGCAAGAATTATTTCTGGATTTCCTGCAATAGCTCTTGCAATCGCAACTCTTTGTTGTTGGCCTCCAGATAATTGATTTGGTAAATGTTTTTCTCTTGCTCCTAATCCTACTTTTTCTAAATATTTACGCGCTATTTTTTTTGATTCATCATTTTTTAATCCTCTATACATTAATGGTACTTGAACATTTTCTAAAGCATTTAATTTTGGTAGTAGATTAAAATTTTGAAATATAAATCCTATTTTTTTATTTCTAATTTCAGAAAGTGTATTGTCTTTCGCATCTTTAATAACAACATTATCTAGAACATATTCTCCTTTATCTACAACATCTAATAATCCCAAAATATTCATCAATGTTGATTTTCCAGATCCTGAAGGTCCAATTACAGAAACAAATTCACCTTTTTTTACGCTTAAATTTACATTATCTAGTGCTTTTATTTCTTCACCACCTAATATAAAAGATTTACAAACATTTTTAAGTTCTATCATGTTTCTTTTCCTTTCCTAAATTATTTACTTGCATTAGTTCCAGATTGTGATTGTTTCATTTGACCTCTATCTGTTGGTGGTTCTCCACCATTTGGCATGTTTCCATTTTGCCTATATCCTTTTTGTTCTCCATTCATGCCTCCTCCAAATCCACCAAACATTCCCTGATTATTGTTTGATGAATTTGTACTTTCTGTAATTTCTGTTTCTATTTGGACTTTATCATTTAATGATAAACCTGAAATAATTTGAACATAATTTTCATCTGCTATACCTGTTTCAACAGTTACTTCTTGTGTACTTCCATCTTCATTTATTTTTGTTACATATTGTTCTCCATTACTATTTTCAGAGACACTTTCTATTGGAACTGATGCTACTTCTTTTTCTTCTTTTAAAATAATTGTGCAAGAAGTACTCATTCCAAGTTTTATTGTATTATCATTTTCGAATTCAACTGTTGCAGTAAATGTTGTTCCTGATGTAGCGTATGTTCCTACTGAATCTAATTTTGTAATCTTTCCTGTATATTTCTTTTTAGAATCTGCTGTTAATGATATTTCAACTTCTTGACCAATGGCTACATCATTTATTTCATTTTCATTTATTGTTACATTTGTAATTAATGTATCTAAATTTGAGACTTCTATATAATTTGATGATGTACATTTATTTTCTGTTTCAGGAACTTTGTGACTAATCACTACACAATTATATGGTGCTTTTAAGTATGTGCCATTAGTGTATTCAAGTATTTTTTCGCCTTTATTTACTGTATCATCATCCTCTACACATAATGCTTTAAAATATTTTGATGTTGATAGTTCTAATTTTTCTGTTGTTTTTGCTTCTACTGTTCCTGAAGCTGTCAAGGTCTTTTTTATATCATGATTTGATACAGTTTCTTCAGTTATTACTGTTTGAGTTTTATCATCTTCAGTATTTATTCCAACTTGCCTACCAATTATAAAGCTTGCTATAACAATCAAAATAATAATTATAATAAGTAATATTTTTCTTTTCATATTTGTATAATTCCTTTCTAATTTGACACAATAATATATATTGTTTTTAGATTTGATTTTCTGTTTCTACATCGTTTGTAATAGTATTTTCTTCATTTACTATCTTATTTTGAACTTTAAATTTTCTATCTTCTATGTTTTTATCAAATTTATATGGAGTATTTTTTTCGTTTATCGTTTTAACAGTTATTGTTGCAAATATTCCTAATATAATTACTAACACTACAATAATTATCAATTGTATTTTTGTTTCTTTTTTCATTTATTCACTAACCTCCTCAACTTTATATTTTGTAATATACACCATCTACATTGAAAAATTATTGAAATTATTTAAGATTTTTAAATAATTATTTGAAAAAAAAAGATAGTGCTTAACACTATCTTCAATTTGGAATACTAACTTTAAAAATTGTAAAATGATCTTTGTATAAAACTTCGATTTTTCCTTTATATTTTTTTACTGTCGAACTTGCTATGGCTAGTCCTAATCCATATCGTTTTTCTTTTCTATTTCTTGATTTATCTATCCTATAAAATCTTTCAAATATTTTTTCTCTTTCATCGTCTGGAATAGGTTCTCCATAATTTTTTACTTGTATAATAATATCATTTTTTTCTTTATTCAGTTCTACTATTATTTGCTTTTTATTTTCTGTATGTTTTATTGCATTATCTAGTAATGTAGATAAAATATGTTCAATGTCTTCTTTACTTGCTTTCAGCATAATATCTTCTTTTATGTGGCTCTCTATGTTTATTTCTTTTTCATAAGCCATACTTTCAAACATAGAAATTATTATTTCTATTTC
Organism: uncultured Clostridia bacterium; assembly: GCA_947589065.1. Lineage (GTDB taxonomy): Bacteria > Bacillota > Clostridia > TANB77 > CAG-508 > UMGS1994. The sequence goes on along the minus strand of CANPZM010000050.1, from coordinate 6,237 downwards.
TTTTGAAATGTTAATTTCTTCTAATTCTCTTATATTATCTATATTCTCAATTTTAGCTAACATTAGTAATTCATTTATCAATTTGTTCATACTTTCTGTTTCATTTTGAATATACTTTATCCATTTATTATCTTTTACCTCATTTTCTAAAACATCTGCATTTGCTTCAATTACTGCTAATGGCGTTTTTAGTTCATGAGAGGCATCTGATATAAATTGTTTTTGTTTTTCAAACGTTTCTTCTACTGGTTTTACAATTATTTTTGTTAAACTTTTAGAACCTATATATATTCCGGATTATTGCTATTACGCATGTAATACTTGAAAATACTAATATAAAATTAGCATGTGCTATTGCATCTTCATTTTCCATAAATGTAATATTATATGTATTTTCTCCTCTTTTTCTGATTCTATATACATATTTACCTATTATTCCACTATCTTTTCTTTTTTTATTAATTTTTAATGCATATTCTTTTATTTCTTCGTCTATCTCTTGTTCGTTTTCATTTTCTATTATTTGTCCGTTTTCTATTTTAATATTATAAATTCCATCTATATTAAATTTAATTATTTCTTCTGGCTTATGCATTGGTTCGCCTTTTGGTCCACCTCCGTCAGACATTCTATTAATCATTAATAAAGCTGTATTTATTGTATTATGATAGTTTAAAATTGCGAAAATTATTATTGCTCCAATAATAATTGTTGATAAGGATATAAATGAAATTAAAAATATTTTATTCTTAAGTTTTTTAATCATTTGGCACCTCCAAAATATATCCAATACCTCTTATTGTTTTAATTTGAACTTTAGATTTTAGCAGTTTTAGTTTTTTTCTTAAAAATGAAACATATACTTCAACATTGTTATATTCTGCTTCACTATTATATCCCCATATTTTATCAGCTAAGATTTCTCTACTTACTGTTTGATTTTTGTTAATCATTAATATTTCTAAAAGTTCTAGCTCTTTTCCATTAATAGTCATTTCATTATCTTGACAAGAAATTTTTCCATTTCTTGAATTTAGTCTTAAGTCTTCGTATTCTAAAATACTTAAATCCTTTACATCTGTTTTTCTTTTTAACACTACTTTAATTCTTGCAACTAACTCTTTTATATGAAATGGTTTGGTGATATAGTCATCTGCTCCATTTTCTAATCCATTTAATTTGTCGTAAATTTCGGATTTTGCAGTTAATATAATTACAGGAGTTTCTATTTTTTCTCTTTGTAGACTTTTTAAAATTTTAAATCCATCTTTGTTTGGAAGCATTATGTCTAATAATATTAAATCATATACCCCTGTTAATGCTTCATTTTCTCCTTCTTCACCATCTGTTATTATATTAGTAATGAAATTTTCTTTTTTTAATGTTTCAGATATTGCATCAGCTAGGCTATATTCATCTTCTATAATTAGTATTTTCATATAGTTTATCCTCCTATTTTACGACATTATAATATTAAAATATTGAAATTTTATTGAAAATTATTTTTTTAATCGCTAATGTCTGAGTCTAGGATGATGTTAAAATTATATTTTGGAAATTTCTCTTTAATTTTCTGGATTATTTCGTCTTTTATATTTTCCTTATTTTTTTCTTCAAAATCAACAATAAGATCAAAATATACGTTACTTTTTGACTTATCTACATAGAAACCATGGAATTGCAGAATGCTTTTATATTCATCAATTATACTTTTTATTGTATTTTTCATATCTTTAAATTCGCCTTCATCATTTGCAGCATAAATTCCTATTGTTAATGATATTCCAAATTCCTCAAATATGATGTACTCTATTTCTCTAGTAAGTATGTGTATTTCTTCAGCAGTCATATCACTTCTTACTTGTATATGTATTGATGCAACTATTTTTGAAGGACCATAATTGTGTAAATTTAAATCATATGCTCCTTGTATACCTTCAAATGACTCAATTTTGTTCCTTAATTTAATACATAATTCTCTATCTGCTCTTTCTCCAAGCATTAAATCAGTTGTTCTTTTAAATATTTCAATTCCAGATTTAATAATGAAAATACTTATTATTAATCCTAAATATCCTTCTAAATTTAAATTCCATACATAATTTATAATTGCTGTAACTAATGTTGTAAAAGATAAAATTGCATCCATAAAAGCATCTTGCCCTGATGCAATTAAGTTTTCGGAATTAACTTTTTTTCCTACATTTTTTACATGATTTCCTAATATAAATTTAGTAACAACAGCAATTGCAATAATAATTAATGAAATAAGTGAATATTTGGATTGCTCTGGATATATAATTTTAAAAATTGATTCTTTTCCTGCAACTAGCCCTGCTACTAATATAATTGTTGCAATAATTATTGCAGTCAAATATTCTATTCTACCATGCCCATAAGGGTGTTGCCTATCTGGTGCTTTATTTGATAATTTTGTTCCAATTATGGTAATAACTGATGATAAGACATCAGTTAAATTATTTACTGCATCTAATACAATTGCAATAGAATTTGAAATTATGCCCACCATAGCTTTAAAAGCTACTAATGTTATATTAACAATTATTCCTAAAATGCTTGTTTTTATTATTGTTTTGTTTCTTTCCATAAAGTATTCCTTGCCTTATTTTTATTGATAAATTAATATCTTTCATATTATATGTTCTATTCTTTGTTTGAGTTTCTACTATGCTTATTTAATTTTGCATTAATATTTGTTGTCCTTTTATTAGTTCATAACTAATTAATTCTTGACTATCTAAGTTTTCTTTATTCATATCTATTGATGTAATTTGGCTATTTTCATATGTTTTATAATAGTATATTCCTTTATCCATATTGCAACATGAACTATAAATTGTTATCTCATATTTATCTTCTCCCATATGAACACATCCTCTTTGTTGATATACAGATTCTAATATATGGAAGAATTGACTTATACTTTCAGATTCTGAACTTCCAGATAATGAATTCATTTTAGTAAAAGTTGCTTTTACAAATCTTGAAGCAGATGATAAATCTCCAGGTAATCCCATTGCTCCCATTCCTCTGCTATAAGCTTCTAAGTTTAATTTTTTTGAAAAATTATTTGTAGGTGGTTCTATAGATAAATTCATATAATTGTTTAAATTAAACATGTGTATATCAAATGTAGGATTATTTGTAAGTACGCCTACTGGATTGTCATATACTTTTAGTCCATCTTTTACACTTTCAACTGTTATTGATGATTGTTTGTCTGCAATAATCCAGTGTAATGGTGATGCTGGTAGTTCTTCACTAAAATTAATTGACGCTATATTTATATTTTTTAATAGTTCCTTAACTTCACTAATATTTGAGCATTGTGCTAAAATGTATGGAATAAATTCAAAAGGAGCAATATTATCTTTATCTTCCATTTCTAGTTTGTAATCAGCATTATCTGGAAAATTTAAACCTGCCATTCCTAATCCTTTTTCATTGATTGCATCATAATAAAGTGGATAATCATTTGCTATATATGCCATTCCTATTATTGCATAATGGTTTTCTAAATTTTTTACTTTTCTAAATTTTAACTCAAAGTTTCTTGGGGTTATTGTAACTTCTTCTTTATATGAATATTCTAAGTCTAAATTTCTTCCAAAATAATGGTCATTTGTATTGTATGTTATTGCAGTACACATATATATTACCTACCTTTCAAAATATAGTTTAAAATTTCAATATATTTTATTATATAGCACAAAAAATAACAAGTAAATTTCTTTAATTTTACTTGTTATTTTTAATTTATATTATAGTTCTTTTTTACTGTAAATTTTCTTTGAAATCATATATGATACCCAGTAGAATATTATTGTACTAGCGATTAATATCACTGGCATATAATTTTCCAATATGAATTTCAAATTTTCTTTTATAAAATTAAAGTTTTCCATTGGCATAACTATTTTTTTGTATAAGAAAAATATTCCACCAATCAAAAATACTATTAAAAAAGTTATAAAAAATACAAAAAATCTTCCTTTTTCAGCTCCATACTTATATATACATGGAATTTCTATCGATTGTATTAGTCCAATACCAAACATTTCTCCAATTAATATATATAATAAGTATTGAATGTCTATAATTTGCTGATTCATTATATAATATATTGCAAAACTTATTATTCCTCCTAGGATTCCTCCAATAATTGTGGCTCCAATTATCAATATATATTTTGATAAAACTATTTGTTTTCTAGTTATTGGAAGTGTCATAATATATTTATCTGCTTTTGACATTTCATCATAGCTAAATGTTGCAATTCCAAACATTCCAAATCCTAATATTAGCATCATAGAAAATATATTTATCATTTCTGTTTGTTGCTGATTCATTACTGAAAAAATAAACATAATTACTATGAATATTATTAGAGTTTTTCTATAACTTTTTAATTGTAGTAAGTCTTTTACAATTAATCCTTTTATGATATTCATATTAATTTTCCCCCTTTATATACATAATCATTATTTCTTCAATTGAAGGTTTATCAATAATTTCAATATCATATTTGTTTTTAAATTTTAATTTGTTTTCAACAAGTAATTCAATATCATATTTATTTTTTTTGCACTTAATATAATCGTTCTTATCTATTTTCTCAAATTCTTCTTTTGAGCATTTTGCTATACCATATTCTTCTAGTAGTTCTTCTCTTGTCTTTGATAATAATATTTTTCCATTATTTATAAATGTAATATAGTCTGCAATGTGTTCTAAATCTGATGTTATATGGCTGGATACTAATACTGAATTTTTTCCATTGTTTATGAATTCTTGAAAAATATCCAATATGTCATTTCTTGCAATTGGATCTAATCCTGATGTTGGTTCGTCTAGTAGTAAAAGTTTAGGATGATGAGATAGTGCAGTTGCTATTTTTAGTTTCATTTTCATTCCACTCGAAAAATCTTTTGATGTTTTATCTTTTGGAAGTTCAAACTTTTTTATATATTCAAAGTATAATTTTTCATCCCAATTTTTATATATGTTTCTCATTATTTTATTAATGTCAATTGGTGTTAAGTATTCAGATAGAAAGCTATCATCTAGTACTACTCCAATTTGTTCTTTTATTTCTTTTTCATTATTTTTCATTTCTAATCCAAAAAGCTTAATCTTTCCACTATCTATATGAATTGTATTTAGAATTGATTTAATTGTTGTTGTTTTTCCTGCTCCATTTTCTCCAATAAGTCCCATGATTGTTCCTTGTGGCAATTTTAAGTTTATGTCATCTAGTTTAAATCCATCATATTTTTTACACAAGGCTTCAATTTGTAAGATATTTTCCATTACTATTCCTCCCTAAATAAATATTCAAAGGTGTCCAATATTTCTTTTTTGCTAATATTAGATGATTTTGATATTAGTACAATTTTGTCTATATATTTTTCAATTTCTTTCATCTGTTCTTCTCTTAATAATTCAATATTTTTGGCAGCAACTATACTTCCTTTTCCATGAACGGTTTTTATGAAGCCTTCTTCTTCTAGTTCGTCATAAGCTTTTTTAACTGTCATTACACTAATTCTCAAATCTTGTGCTAAATTTCTTATAGATGGTAACATTTCGTTTTCTTTTAATTCGTCTGTTGCTATTGCCTTTTTCATTGCTTGCTTTATTTGTTCAAAAATTGGTTGATTACTGCTATTGCTAATAATAATATTCAATATATCTCTTCCTTTCTAAAACTGTTATATATATAGTATAACAGTTATAACAGTTTGTCAATATTATTTTATATAAAGTCTTAAATTGTTTTTTCTTATAACAAAAGCAAGTGATTATTAATTAACCACTTGCTTTTAAAATTATAACTTTATTTTTTATTCCTCTTCAAATATAATTTCATCTTTATATTTTTCAAGAGGGTCATCTATTTTATCAAAATGATCTTGAACATAATCATAGCTATATTCTGATACTATTTTATCTTTTTTTGTTTTTAGTTCAGTTTTTTCTGCTAAATAATTATGTGAAAGCTTAACTGATAGGTTACCTTGTTCTTTTAAATCGTAGTTTTTAATTTCATGGTTTACTATATCTACATAGTATACCATTGGATTAACTGAACATAATAATATCTGTTTAAAATTTGAAGGAATTACATCTAGAGTAAGGCGTTTTATATCATTTCTATCTAAAAATACATCATTATTTTCTAAGCTATCCTCTATATTAAAATAAATGTATTTTTCC
>CANPZM010000049.1 GCA_947589065.1 uncultured Clostridia bacterium | reverse complement strand
TTTAAGTCATCCTTTTCTTTTGCTTTTTCTTCTACTGTATATGTGATTTCATTTCTTTCATCATCATATTTTGGTAAGTCTTTGAATTTGTATTTCCATTTATTAGTATCGTCCGAATCCTTATGTTCGTTCGCATTTATTGTTATTGTTCTATCTTCTGTGTCATTTTTCTTCAATACTAGTTGGATTTCTTCTGGTCTCTTTCCATGTTTATCTTCATTGTCTGACCATATTTTTTCTACCGGAATATCTATCTTAAAGTCTAATTTTGTTTCTTCTGTTGCTTCCTTTTCATCTGTCTTTTCTGGTGTTTTCAATTTTAATGTTCCTGTTGCCTCATTTGTCATACTTTCTGCATCTACGTCTATATCCGTAAATACTAGTTTTAAATTCTTGATGATTTCTATTTCGTTACTTTTATCATTTTTAAATGAATCTATATTTTTTATTTCTTGTGTCCAAGTTAGTGTCTTTGCAACTTCGTCATATACACCTTCTTGCTTATCTGATGCTTCTTCATCTATATGATATGGTAATTTATCTACTATTGTTAGTGTTGCATCTCCTATGTAGTCTTCTATTGTCGCTGTGTAATGTACTGTATATGGTATTTTTTCATCAATATTTGTTATTACAGTTTCTGGTCCATCTTTTGTTAGTTCTGATTTTACTTTTGGATCTTTTAGTTGATAATAATATGTTACTTCTATTGGTTCTTCTGTCATATCACCTGATGTTTTACCTTCTACTCTTGAATATTCATAATTTGGTGCTATATCTTCTGATTGATGAGTTTCATAAGTTTCTCCGATTTTTCCTTCTATTAGCACATCTTCTACTACATTATCTCCACCTAGTTTTGATGGTACTTTTGTATCTTTTGTGCCTTCTATATAGTGATGTACTGTGACTGTTGCATAATTTATTGTATTGGTTATTGTTATTCCTTCTTCAACATTATCTCCAGTAATTTTCTTATTGTAGTATTTTAGACCATCTACATCATTTTCTTCTTCATCTATTGTATATTCTATTTCTTCTCTTGTTTCTTCATCATATTTTGGTAAATCTGTAAATGTATATTTCCATATATTTTCATCATCAACTTGGTTTAAACTACTTATTAGCTCTCTTGTCTGTCCTTCTCCATTTTTCTTTAATACTATATATATATCTTCCGGTCTTTGCTCATCTTTATTGTTTTTATCATCCCATATTTTTGTTACTGGTATATCTATTTTAAAGTCTAATTTTGTTGTATCATTTCCCTCTACTTCATTACTTTCTTCTGGAGTTTTTAATTGTATTTTTCCTTTTACATTATTTGTCATACTAGTTTCTTCTAAGTTAATGTCTGTAAATACTAGCTCTATTTCTTTTGTTATTTCTACTTTATCCTTCAAATGTTCATATGTGTTTATTCCTTTTATTTCTTCAGTCCATGTTATGGTCTTTCCACTTGATTCATATTCTCCTTGTTGTAATTTTGATGCTTGGTCATCTATATGATATGGTAATTCATCTGTTATTGTTACTGTTGCATCTCCTATGTAATCTTCTATTGTTGCTGTATAATGGATTGTATATTTCACTCTGGCATCTTTTTCTGTTATTGTTTCTTCTGGTCCTTCTTTTGTTATTGTTGGTGTTTGTATTATTGGATCTTTTAGCTGATAATAGTATATTACTTCTATTAAGCTATCTGTCATATTTCCACTAGCTTGTCCGTCTGTTCTTACATATTTATAGTTTTGTAATACTTTGTCTGATATTGACGTTTCGTAATGTTCTCCTACATTTCCTTCTATTATTATATCTTGTACTTCTCCGCCTTCTATTGATGGTACTCTTTTATTATCACTGCCTAGAATATAATGGTGTACTATTACATTTGCATAGTTTATTGTATTTGTGATTGTTATTCCTTCTTCTGGATTTTTTTGTGATATCTCTGTATTATAGTATTTTAATGCACCATCTGTTTTGCCTTCTTCCTCTACCGTATAAGTTATTTCTTCTTTTTGTTCATCATATTTTGGTAAGTCTGTAAATGTATGTGTCCATGTATTTTCGTTTTCATCTTGTTGACTTGAGTCTAGTGTAAATCTTTGATTTTCAGTTCCATTTCTTTTTAATACTATATCTATTTCTTCTGGTCTCTTTCGATGTGTATTATTTTCGTCATTCCATACTTTCGTTACCGGTATATCTATTTTAAAGTCTAGCTCTGTTGTTTCACTACCATCTACTTTTTCATCTTTTACTGGAGTTTTAAAATGTATGTTTCCTTCGACATTATTAATCATTTGGGTTTCATTTATATCTATATCTGTAAATACTAATTCTATTTCTTTTGTTATTTCTACTTGATCATTTAAATGTTCATATGTGTTTATTCCTGTTATTTCATCTGTCCATGTTATTGTATTTTCAGCTTCATTATATTCTCCTTGTTGTAATTTTGATGCTTGGTCATCTATATGATATGGTAACTCATCTGTTATTGTTACTGTCGCATCTCCTATGTAGTCTTTTATTGTTGCTGTGTAACTTATTGTATATGGTACTTTTGCATCTTTTTCTGTTATTTTTTCATCTGGTCCTTTTTTTGTTATTGTTGGTGTTTCTGTTACAGGGTCTTTTAGTTTATAATAGTATGTTACTTCTTTTGGGTCTTCCTCGATTATTCCTGTAGTTTGTCCGTCAACCCTTGAAAATTCGTAGTTAGGTGCTATATCTTGTGATTGTTCTGTGATATATTGCTCATACAAATTTTTCTCTATTATCACATCATCTACTACTTGACCATTACCAAATTTTGATGGTACTTTTGTATCGTCTGTTCCGTCTATGTAATGGTGAACTATTACTGTTCCGCTTACTTGTTCATAGTAATAATATACATCTATATTACCTTTCTTATAATTACCACTAGCATTTTCTGGTTCTTCTACCATCTTGTATCCTTTTTTTACATCTTCTCTTTCTTTAGTTACATATATGTTTCCTATAGTGTCAGTTTTCTTTTCTATAGTAGCATTTGTGCCATCATTTAAAGGTACAAAATCTGTTGTTTCATTTACATAATGATAAATTGTTACTGTTCCTTTTTCCTTTTCATTTAGTATTTCTATTTCTTGATCTTTTGATTCTCTAGATATCGTTATTTCTGTTTCTGAATTTGTTGGTAGTTCATATCCTTCTGGTGCTTGTGTTTCAGTTATTGTATATTGTCCTACTTCAAATACTAGTTCTATTTTTCCTTCTGCGTCTGTTTCGTATTCTTGTGGTTCTTCTTCATTTGCCTTATTTTTTATTGTAAATCTTGCTCCTTCTAATGGTGTTTTTCCATCTTTGTCATATTTTACTAATGTTATATTTCTCTCAACTTTTTTATAATAGTAATTTACAATTACTTCTGAATATTTATAATTTCCATTTTTATTTATTGGTTCTTCTGCCAATTCATATTCATCAGCTAATAAACTATTTTCTATTGCATTTGTTGTATATTCTGCATTTTCTTCTCCTTCAGTGATAACATCGTCAGCAACTTCTCCTGATTTTAATGGTACTTTGTCTTGAGTTCCAATTATATAGTGATGTACTATAAGTGGTATTTTTTTCTTAACGTAATAATATGTTATTTCTTTATCGTCTTTTTCAAAATTACCATTTGCATCGTCTGGTAATTTATAATCACCATTTGCATCTTTTTCTAGTTCATATTTTTCGAAATCCATATGTGGGTAAGTTTTATATTTATCACCAATTTTTCCTTCATATACTTCATCGTCTGCGAGTGCTGTTTCTTCTCCTTTTAATTTATGGTGTACAGTTACTTTTGATGCTTTTTCATTTTCTATTACAAATTCATCTTCACCATTTACATATGCATATTCAATATTTTCTTCATCGTTTGGCAGAATTGATTTATCTTCTTTTATAAAATTAATTTCTATAGGTTTATCTAATGAAGCATATCCTTCTGCTGTTTCTACTTCAGTTATTTGGTATTTTCCAAATGGTAATTCTGTTATTGCCTTTCCTCCATTATTTGTTTCTACTTCTGTATGATATAATTCTGAATCATTTGTTGTTATATTAATACTATTAATTATAAATTTATCGCTACCTATTGACGTATAATTATCCTTCTGATATCCAAAGTGTAAATAATATGTTTCTCCACCTTGTAATACAGTTGTATAGTCTTTCGGTCCTTCATCTCCTGATATATATATAAATCTTCCATAATCGTTAAAATATGGTATGTCCTTATTATTTGTTACATATGCAAGTCCATAATCGCAATTTTGTTCACTTGAAATTTCTGCATTTACTGTCAAATTGTACTTTCCTGTATACTCGTTCAAATTAATTTCTATGTAGGAATTTGCCTCTGTTTTATTTTGTCCAACATTATTAGACTCATATTTTCCATTATTTAATACAAATCCAAAGCTCTCTTCTTTTGCTTTGTATAGTTTTATACTATTTACACTAACTGTATTATTAGTACTTTCATAATTTATATAGCCTAAATGCAAATAATATGTCTGTCCACCGTCTAATGTCATGTCATAATTTTCTGCTTCCATATTGGTCTCTGTTCCAATCAAATTATATTCTGTCGGGATTTCAGTATCTTGTGTAATTGACACATAAAACATTCCTGTTCTATTTGTATTTGACTTTATTTTAGCTTCTGCATTCACTAAAATTACATATTTTCCATCTTTTGACTGTAAGTCTATTGGAATATATGAATCTGCTTCTGTATGTGGAACTTCTAGATTATTAGGTATATATTTTTCATCTTCTTGAATAAAATTGTATGATTTTTTTTCATTTATTTTATATAGTTTAACACTATTAAATACTATTTGGTCTTCTCCAGAATCTCCCATTTCATCTTTATAATATCCTAAGTGTAAATAATATGTTCTTCCTCCTTGTAATAATTGTGAAGTATAATCATGTGATGTAGTATCATAAGTTCCATAAATATATATAAATCTTCCATCAGTTGAGCTTTCATTAGGTATTGTTTTTTCTTCTGTTATGGTTGCATAACCTCTGTCATAATAATCACTTGATACACGTGCATTTACTACTATTACATATTCTTCATCTGGGTTGAATTTTTCTAAATCTATTGGGATATATGAATTGGCTGTACTATCTTGCACTCCAGTTGCTGAAGGATCTCCCTTCTGTTTTCTTTGATATGTAGCACTATTAGTTGGTACATATCCATTGCCATCTTCATTTTGCACAAAGTAGTATTCTGCTTCTGGTGCATTACTTAATTTGCCTATCACTCCCTCATCTTTTATTTCATTTTCATCTGATATTTGAGGATATATTATTCCGTTCTCTTTAATCTCGTCTTCTATTTCTATTTGATTTTCTGTATCTGCAACTTCATAGTTTTCTCCATTTTGTATCATTTCTCCTATAACTTCTTTTTTAGGATTTTCTCTTTCTTCAATCTGGTCTAGTTTAAATTTTACTCCTGATATTCCTTGTTTAGTTTCAGCATCTACTTTATTTATTATTATCTTATTTTCAGTTTTACTGAATGTTACTATTATATGCTTATCTTCATCCATATTGCTAAAAGGTGGCATAGTATAACTTCCATCCGGTGCTATGCTAAATGGCCATTCTTTTCCATTTACTGTTACAGATATTATTTCATATTCATTTTCTGGGGTCATTATTATTTCTCTTTTATTTGATTTTCCATATTTTACTTTTTCATATGGTAATTGGCCTTCTCCACTAATTTTTCCACCTTTAGTTCCATTAATTTCTTTTACTTCTGTTGTTATTTTGAATTCCTTAATTTTGTTCGTTATAATCAATTTTTCTACATCTTGTGTTTCAAAGTTTGATTTTAGATTCAAAATTACTCCATCTGCAGCTCTAAATATGGAGGCTTCTCCTGCTTCTATTATTTCTGAATTATTTATTAATGTTTCTCCATTGTCTAATTTTATTTCATCTGATTCAAAATAGCCTCCTAATAAATATTCTCCATTATCTTTTTCTATAATTGCACGTATATATATATTGTCGTTGCTCTCATAATTTATTACATCTATTCCTTTTCCCCATTCAATTTTTCCATTAGCAGAATATTTTAATAAAATTTTTCCATTATAATAAGTAAAATAGATGTTATCTCCATTTCCTAATGTAGCCTCAGTATATGAACTTGATTTAGGACCTACTACTAATATTTCTCCATTTTCTGTTATTGTAGCAGCTTCAATTCCATATAAAATATTTTCAGTTTTTGTTATCCATTCAATGCTATTATTAGATTTATATTTTGCAATAAATCCAGATCCTGCCTGCAATTCTACATTTATAACATTTCCATCTCCGAAATTTGCATTATATGGAGCATGGCCTATAACTATGTAACCACCATCTGGTGTTTTTTGTATGAAGTTTACTGTAATATCGTTTTCAGTTACAGTCGAATTTGGTTCAACATAGCCTGATATTTGCTGAATAAATTCAATGTTTCCATCTTCTTCATATTTTATTAATAATCCATCTTTATACTTACGTGGATTAACAATACTTTCATTGTTATTTGTTAGTTTTGTTCCATCATCCAATTCTATATAACGTGATAAGAAATATCCACCTACAATATATTTATTATCTTCTGTTACTTCTACACTAGTTATACTGTCACTGTCATCTCCTCCAATACTTTTAGCCCATTGAGCAATTCCATTTTCATTATATTTTATTACCATTCCGTTTTCATAATAATACTGATACATTTGATTATAATCATTAATTAATTTTATGTCATTATCTAATATAATTATGTCACTATTAAAATATCCTCCTACTATAAAACTTCCATCATCAGCACTATCCACGCAAGTAAATTCAGTATCGCCATTTCCTCCAACAGATTTTGCCCATTTTAATTTTCCACTATTGTCTATTTTTATAATCATACCATCTGATGAAGTATCGTATTCTTTTTCGCTATTTTTTAATATAATATTATTTCCTAAATCTAAAGTTTCACTAGAAAAACTTCCTGCTAGTAAATATTCACTATCTTTTGTTTCTGAAATAGCAGTTATAGTTTCATCTCCGCTTCCATTAATTAAGTAATACCATTCTATATCGTCATATTGATTATACTTAATAATAATTGTTGCAAATGAATCGCTATATGGATTTTCTACTTTTAATTTATCACTAATTGTTATTGTGTCAGAATTAAAATCTTCTGATACTATATATCCATTATCTTGTGTTTTAATCATTGAGTTAATATATTCAAAGTTATTTCCCTCATGTTGTATACCGTTTTTTATAACTACATCAGCTACTTTTACTTCTTCCAATTTAACTATTAATGCATCATGATAGTACTCTGTCGACCAACTATTGCTAAAACCGCTATTATTTTTTATAGTTTCATCATTTTCTAATTTTATACTTTCATAATTAAAACTACCGGCAATTAAATATCCTCTATCTTTTGTTTCTATAGTTGAATTTATACAAAATTTAAACATTTTTTTCCATTCAGTTGCATAATCATTATTTAATTTAATTATTTGTGAAGTTTTGTAATCCCAAATTCCTTTGTTCTGACTAACCGCTATTAAGAAGCCATCATCATTAGTATTAATCATTATGTATTTTTCTACTAAACCACCATAAGAAATTTCATATTTTACTTCTTTATTTAGTTCATAATTTCCTTCAGAATCAAATTGCATTATATTAGTTTTAGCTCTTGCCCATTCATCTGTTATTTCTTCATTATTATTTATTTTCATGTATTGAGAATTTGATGTGCTTAATACTATATACTTATTGTTCTTTTCCACAATAGAATAAATTATTTCATTATTTTCTCCATTTATTGTGTTAGCCCATTCAATCTTTCCAGCTTCTGTATATTTTATCATTATTGCTTCTGAATTGCCTTCACTAGTGTTATTTAAAGGTTCTTCCATTTCTATATCTATATTAGCACTTTTAAAATATCCTCCAACAATATATCCTCCATCACTTGTATTTGTTACACATTTGATTTCATCAATATTGTCTCCTCCTATTTTTTTTGCCCATTGGCAATTGAATTCACTATCATATTTTATTATCATTCCATCTGAATTATAATTATTATTTACTAAGTTTTTGCTATTTCCTAACTGTATTTCTTTGCTTTCAAAAGCTCCTACGACCAAAATTCCTTTATCTTTTGTTTCTATGATTGAATTGATTGTATCATCGTCATTGCCTCCAAATGATGTAGCAGATTTTAAATTACCATTGACATCATATTTTAATAACATCACATCTTTATAGCCATTATTATTTAAAGTAATATTATTATCTAAATTTATACTTTCTCTATTAAAATATCCACCAACAATGTAGTTTCCATCTGAAGTTTCTATTATTGATGTAATTTCTCCACCACCATTTATCTCAATTGATTTGCTCCATTCAATATATCCATCTCCAGAATATTTTATTAATAATGCATTTGGATATTGATGATCACTGTTAGATAAAGTATCACCATTTTCTAATTCTATATTTTCAGATTGGAAGTATCCTCCTGCCAAAAATCCACCATCTGATGTATTTATAATTACATTTAGTTTATCATCATAAGTACTTCCAAATGTTTTTTCCCATTTTACTTTTTGTCTACTTTTTCCTTCACTTGACATACCTATTCCAAAGTAATAAGTACTATTTGTTATATCATATTTTTCTGTTGCTTCTACTTCCACAGCCTTATATAATCCCTCTGGTAAGTCTGCAGTTATCTCTCCTTGAGAATTTGTTTTTAATACGTAATATTCTTTTCCTTTTATATTTTCTTTTGTTCCTAAAATTTCTCCTTTACTGTTCTTAGCAGGTTCTTCTCCTTCGTCTATTTTATAAATTGCAAATTTGATATTGGCTAATTCTTCAGAAGTTTCTTCATCTTTCTTTATTAGTCTAAAAGATGGACTATCTTCTACAATTAATGTTACTTTATTTCCATCTATTTTATATTTTCTGGGTTTTTGTCCTTCTTCAAGTTCTTCAATAAATTGTAATTGATTATCTTTATTTTCTACTCTAAATTTTATATCTTTTATTTTTGAATATCCTTCTGGTGGTAATACTTCTTTTAATATATATGTTTGGTTTATATTTTTATCAGAATCATATTGGTACAAATTTTTCATTGTAAATTTTCCAGTGCCATCAGTTATAAATTCGCCAATTTCCTTATCATCTTTGTATAATTTAAATTTTACTCCTGATAAATATGTGATATCTTCAGTATTTTCTAAGATGTCATCCACAGTTGTTAAGGTTGCATTAGTTATTTTCTTTATTTTTGTCAATTCTAAATCAAATGTAGGTATTTTTTCATTTTTAAATTTAAATTTTGCAGTTGGAACATAATTAGCAGTTTCTATTTCTTTTTCTAATAAATCTTCATTTTCTCCGTCTATAATATCTAAAGTATAATTTTGATTCTCATTTTTTATAATAAAAGTTATTGGTTCAGATAAATAATATCCATCTGCCTTTACTTCTTCTATTTTATATTGCTCTCCCACATACAAACCTATTAGACTGCATTCTCCTATATTATCTGTTGTTATAATTTTGCCACTTTCAAATCCTTTTCCTGTTATTTTATATTTTACTCCTTGTAATGTCTGACCGCCATTATCTTGCTTTGTTATCTTTATATTTGGACGTATCTCATCTTCTACTTCTAGTGAAACTACTGGTTTACTATTTTCATCTTCATGTATCTCTATATTAGTTTCGTTTCTTAATGTTCCACTATCTAAAGTTGGTGTTATATTTCCATTTTCATCAAAGCCTGTTGTAAATATAATATCATCAGTATTTAATTCATATTGTTCTGGAGATTTTAATTCTTTTATTATATATTTTCTTCCAGCAAAGATTTTTTGGAAATGTATTTTACCATCTTCTCCTGTTGTGCCAATCTTTCCACTATCTGAATTTTCTTCTGTTATACTATATGTTGCTTCTGGTATTACCTTATTAGTTCCTTTTTGATACTTGGTCATTTCTAAATCAAATTGCTTAGCTACCATAAATCCTAGTTTATTAGGTTCTGTTTGAGTTCTGTATTTTCCTTCAGCTGTATTTAAACTAAAGTATATACCATGATGACTATAAGAAATTTCATTATAGTCTTTGTCTTCTGGAAATTTTATTTCATATGAAAAATTATAACTTGCCTTTTTTTCCATAGTATAATTATCTAATATTATTAAATAAGATTTTACATCTTTTAAACTGTCTGGATGTTCTATCCATTCATTTTCTGGAATTAATTCTCTGCTTGGGTTTAATTGCTTAGAATAATATACTTTAGCATAATTTTGTAAATCTTCTGGTATATTAATACCAGTTCCTGTTATTTCAGTGGTATATTGTGAGTTTAAATCTGTTTTACTAATAGAATAATTATTTCCCTCTGCAGGAATTCTTCCTAAAATCTGTATGTCTGTTATAGAACTAGAGTAATTATTTTTTATTGCTATTTCAACTGTTGCTGTGTTTGTTTCTTTATCAATTAATGCAACTTGTGGAGCAATAGCAATAGTATTTTCTGAATTATAGCTTTTGGCAATTTGATTAGTTAAAAGTGAATTTGGTGATACTAGACTAATACTAATCTCGTTTTTGTGTATTTGTTCATTAATGTTTCCATTTCCGTTTAAATCATATTTATCATCTGCATTATAGTAATAATTGTCACATCCTTCATTAATAGCATATAATTCTATTTTTTTTGTTTGTGATGTTTCTCTTGGATCTGGTGTTATATCTGCATTAATATCTATGTTATATGATATTAAATTACTATTTGTGTATATCTTTAAAAATATGCTTCCGTCTTTATCATATTTTTCATAGTTTACTATTTTGAGTGCTTTATTAGTTGAGCTTATACTATTTATCTGTAAATCAATAATTTCTTGAGGGAATTTTATTAAAAATACCCCATTAGTCCATTTTTCTTCATTATATTTTTCATCAGCTAAAGTTTTTATTGTTATTTTAGTATTTTTTTCGGTTGCTTGTGTTGATAATATATCTGGTGAGACCTCTAATTTTGCTGCAGATATTGGTGCTTCATAATTGGCTGTATGGTTACATTCTCCCAAGTCAGAATCTCCGATGGATCCTGTCAAAGATGTTCTAATATATTCTAAGGCATCAAATTGGTCTCTATTAAATGTAGATATAATAATATCATCATCTAATTCTTTTATGTTATATATTCGTATACTTGAATCGAAATTTACATCACTTGTTTCTATTCTTATATGTTTAACTGGATTAGAATATTTGAATGGGTTTGACACTGAATATTTATTCCAATTTGATTTGTCAAATGTTACTAATAAATTATCAGTTTCGTCATCATATACTTTTAACCATCCGTCTTCACCTAACATATTTTCTAAATCAGAAAAATATATTCCGGTGTTTTTTGTGATATCATCCATGCTAATTTCTTCAGCATCGTTTTTAATGAATAAATCTGATATGTTTTTTTCGTTATCTTTGCTTTCTTTTAATATTAATTTTCCTGTATCTTTTTTTGAGCCTACATAAACATTCCAAATTACATTATAAGTGTCATTTTCTTCTTTTTCTGAAATTCCATTATATATACGTAATGGCTTTCTTTTGTATACTACATATCTGTTTTCTGGTTGTGTTAAATACTCTCCTATAGTTACATATATTGATGAATGACCATCACTTGGTTTTCTAAATGTTCTTATTAGCAAATCTTTTTCTATATTTGATTGATATGGATTTAAAAATTCAGGATTAGTGTTATTGTATCCTTCAAAATATGCTTGTACTGGTATTTTCAATTCTACAGAATTAGATCCTAATGATTTATATGCATCTAATGAATATACTACTTCAATTTGACATGATATAGTTCTGCTTAGAGAGCTAGTTACAATTTTTGATTCATTTAAAGTTGATTCTTTATCAAAAGTAAACTTCCTTGAATCTTCATCATATGTAGCATCATTTGGAACCTTAACTCTAATTGGTGCATATCCATTTAAATCTGGAATATTTCCTTCTATATGTGATTTTTTTAAAATTAACTGTTCCAATGATTCTTCAGCACTAACGCTAAATGATAATATTAATTCATTTGCTTCTTCATTTATATTTTTATCTAATAAATCATATGTTATTTTATTATATCTTGATAATTTTGCTTTTGTCTTTCCATACCAATCAACATTAAATTTAACCGTTTTAGTTATTGTTTCTGTAGAGCCATCTGTTGCAACATGTTGACCAGTTAATGTTACACTATTAATTTTACTATATTTGGTTGTATCATTTCCAATTGCACTAGCTTTTGTTGAAGTATAAGTGTAATCTCCAGACCTTATGTTTGCTGTAAATAATTTTTGCGTTCCATTTTTTATCTCATTTAATATAATTTTTCTATTATTGTTGCCAATTGCATTTTCTTTTACTTCGTCATCTTTGGGAATTATTGTTTGTGAATAGAAATTATCTCCTTCTATTGTTATTACACCGTTTTTTAAGCTTCCGTCTGTTAATACATTTAATTCCATATAAAGAGTATCTTCCGTTCCTATCTCTTTACAGGTTCCACGTATTCCTTCTGCTTCTCCGTCATTATTTAAATCTCTTAAGAAAAATGCATCAAATTCGACATATGGACTTGTGGTTTTTTTATCGTTTTCACCAACTCTATCATATGTCATTGCTCTTGCTAATTCTGAATCATATATTTTATTATTTTTCTTTACATTTTCTTGTTTCTTGAAGAATAGAGTTGAGCATATTACCGCTAATGTAAATATAGATATTATAATAATTCCGATTATAATATTTCGTTTAATTAGATACCCGTGTGTGTGTGTGTGTGTGTGTGTACTCTTGCAATGGTTTTCGCATTTTTTCTTTCTCATTTCTCTAATTTTTTCCTTTAGCTTTGATAACATTTTACTTATCCCCCTATTTTTTTATTATTTATCTCTTATTTTAATTATTTATATATAAGTAACAATATTATCATAAGTAGACTTTCAGCGTTTTTTAGTCAAAAAAATAGATAGACTATTACGGATTTATCCTGTTACAGTCTATCTGTTTTAACTAATTATTATTTAATTATCTTTTATTTTACATTTTTAAATCTTTATTAGGGAGTCAATATTTCCTAAAGTAATTGGAAAAACAAGGATTTCTAATTTTAATTAAATGTTTTTGTCAAGCATTGGAAATTTATTTTTTAGTAATCTCAAAATATAAATATTAATTTGATGCGACGCGTAGCAACCAAATGGAGTGAAAAAAATCACAGATTTTTGAACGCAATGCGATTGGCATTGTCATCCCATCTAATATTCGATGGAGACAATGCCCCGCAAGGAGCAAAAATTAATATCTATATTTTGAAATTACAGTATTATTAATAAGGAACTTAAAAATTATACTCTACACAGTTAAAAAAATCATATATTAATTTTTGACGTGACGCGCAGCGTTCAACCAAGTAAAAAATATCTTTGATATTTTTTCGCGGGCGATTGGCATTGCCTTCCCGGAAACATTCCAAAGCAATGCCAGTAAGGAACAAAAAAATTAATATATGATTTTTTGAGAGTATCGTAAAGTTTGTGTAAACTTTAAACTTCTTATGATATAAAACATAATATAAAAAAATTTATTTATGCT
>CANPZM010000048.1 GCA_947589065.1 uncultured Clostridia bacterium | reverse complement strand
TTCTATTATTACATATCTTCCATATGCTAATCCCATTGATGTTACTTCTCCATTTCTATCTGTTGTTAACTCTGGGACTGGTTGTCCATTTGAATCTGTTTCAAATGTCATTGCTCTTGCACTTTCTGGCATTTCATATTGATGTGTTTCCTTATTATAGTATCTGTTCATTATATCTGCATATGTACAATCATATGGAACATCTAAGTCACTTACTAAATAAATTTTGAATTTTGCATTTTCTACTCTTACGTTTTCATCTGATAAGTCTATCATGCTTGTTATTTTTTCTATTTTTAATGGTTGTTTTATTACTCTTTCTTTTGATATTACTCTTTTCTCTGGATTTGCATATAAGTTATCTGCTACATTATTTTGGTATACTACGTTTGTTGTATCTCTGTCTTTATCATCTGTATAGTAATTATCTGTATAGTACTGACTTATGTCAATGTCATATTGTGTTGGATCAAGCAGATATCCTGTTGATGGCGTTACTTCTTGTATGTAATATTTTCCTAAGTATAAGTTTGTCCATGTTATTTTTCCCATTGCATCTGTTAGTCTTTCTTCTACTAATCCTCCTGCTTGATATAAAACATGATGATCATCTGGACTTAATATGTTTTCTCTTGCATACAAGCCATATCTTGCTCCTTCTAATGTTGCATCTGCTTGTGCTGTATTTTCTGGATACTTACTATTTTTATAATTTATCTCTTTATCTAGCTTTTTAAAGTTTATTGTTGCTCTTACTTCATTATTGCTTACTTCTCCATAAATATCCACGCCATCTCTATCTATTAATATATCTTTTTCCCATACTGTTCTTGTATATCCCCATGGTGCTCTATATTCTACTATTTTAAATTTTCCTTCATTTTTTATATTCCAATATAGTGTTCCTGTTCTGTATGTACCAAAATTTGCTCCTGATTTCTTTAACTTATATCCTTTTTGATCTGATACTAATCCATCATATTCTCCTGGAACTACATGTGTAGGTTTTACCCAGTCATTGTCGGCTACAGACCATTCATATAATGCAAATGTTGTATCTACTGCTGTTATTACATTATTTGTTATTAAATCTAGTTTAGTTGCATTTAAGTGACCTCTCCATGGAATATTCCTTAATTCGCCTACTTCTTCTTGATTATCCTGCGTTATTATCATTTCTTTTGCCCATGTAGGATTGTGATTATATCCTCTTGGAGGTGTATATTCTACAACTTTAAATTTTCCTCCATTTGCTACATTATAATATAGTATTCCAGTTCTATATGTTCCTTTTGTATCTCCATATTGTTTTAATCTATATCCAATTCCGTCACTAACAAGTCCATCAAACCCTGTTACTTCTAAATGTGTAGGTTTTACCCATGTTTGTGCAACTACAGACCATTCATATAATGCAAATACTGTATTATCATGTGTTACAGTCTCACCTGTGAAGTCATCCTTTTTTACTACTCTTATATATCCTCTCCAAGGTATATTTCTTACCTCATTTGATACTTGAGTATTATCATTGTCTATTTGTATAGGTGTTTCCCAATTACTATCTTTATTATATCCATATGGTGGTGTATATTCTACTACCTTAAACCTTCCTCCATTTGCTGCATTATAATACAAAGTTCCAGTTTTATATGTTCCTATTATTCCAGAAACAGCTTGTCTTAACTTGTATCCTACTCCATCTGAAACTAATCCATCAAATCCTGATACATCAATATGTGTAGGTTTTACCCAAGTTCCAGATGATACTGACCATTCATATAATGCAAATACTGTATCACTATGAGTTACTATTTCTCCAGTAAAATTATCTCTTTTTACTGCAGTTATATATCCTCTATGAGGAATATTTTTAATTTCTACTGGAACAGTTACTCCTGCATATATTATTGTTACTAGTTTTACGTCTCCATTATAGTTATAATGTGCTGGTGCTAAAATTTCTTTTACGTAGTATGTTCCAGCTTCTATTTCTGTTGTTTTCCCTTTTCCATTTGCTCCTGTTACTACTTGTTGTACTAAGTCTGTACAACCAGGATCTCTATAAATTCCAAATTGTGCATTTGCTAAGACTTCATTGGTCTGGTTATCTCTTTTTGTAACTTCAATATATCCTAAAGGTATATTTGTATATTGTACTGGTACTACTGCTCCTGGTACGCTTAAAGTAACTGGTTTTACTTCTGTATTTAGCTTATAATGTACTGGTGCAGCCAGTTCTTTCACATAGTATGTGCCAGTCCTTAGATATGTACTCGTAACTGTTCCGTCAGCACCAGTTGTTATTTGAGTTACCAGTGAAGCACAATTTGCATCTGAATAAACCCCAAATATTGCATTAGCTAATGGTACACCTGTTACACTATCCCTTTTTACAATTTGAATATAACCAATTGGCACACAATTTACTTGAATTGAATGAGTTATGTTTTGTTTTATACTATAATCATTAAATGTATATGAATTGCTTCCTAAAACATTATAGCCTCCTAAGCTTTGCGGTACTCCATCTACAACAACACTTTCAATCATGTATCCACTATATGGTGCAAAATTAACTGTATAAGAATTGTTTTCACCATATAATTTTGTAGTACTAAGTCCTCCAGAAATTGTTCCATTAGTAATGCCTGTAGAAATGTTTACTGTATATCTCAATGCAGTTGTTACGGTATTAGTGTCAAAATCAGCATTTATAGAATTATCTTTTGATTTTGCCGATAAGTGTGCTACATTCGACACTGCTCCTACGTTTTGTAGTCCTGTTCCAGTATTTATTTTAACTGGTATATGTATTACATAATAATGTGCATAAAAGTTTACATCATTAAATGCACTTGCTTTTGCACTTACTGTAACTTTATTATTCACCAGAGATACATCAAAATAACTAGCAGTAATATTTGCACCCGTTTCATTAGTTACATATATTCCTGCTGCACCATTAATTACACTTAAATATGGACTTAATTGATCTGTATATGTAATTGATGTATAAGCATTATCCAATTCCGGTACGAACTTAATTCTTGTTGCAAAATAGTTATTTGCAATGTATGAACTTATTTGATATTCAAAAGCCTCTTCTTCATATACTAATTGTGAGGATACACTTTTCGATGGTTGCCTAATTCTATATGTATATGGTGATGCAAATGTATATCCTATAGAGCACTGTGAACCAACATATTTTATGCTACATGTTGATGTATTATCATAAATAAAGGAGGCTGCTTGTCCAATACAAATATTATTGCAGTTTACACCATATGTATCTTTGTATGGATGCAATACGTGGATTCCATTTTCACTTGGTTCTTCTTGTAAAAAGCGTTTTCCTCCTAATCCATATTTATTACTTTTATCATAAATAATTGTTCCTGCTTTTGTTAGTGCAAAGCCTTCATTTCCATCAAATAGATAAGCTGTATTATTGTGTTTTATATCTATATCTGTAATTGTTCCAAATATACCATTAACATTAGCTACTCTATTAGTACCAGCTTTATAATAAGTCATGTTGAAAACTGCTGAAGCATAATGTGCTGTCATAGTAATTCTTATTAAATTTGAACGTACAGTTGCATAGTCATAAGGATTTTCTCTTCCTGGTACAACTTTATCTAAATATTTCATAATGCCATCATTATCAACGGTTACATAGCAACATATTCTTTTATTCTGATATTGTTCTCTACCTATTTCTTCTTCTGCTAAATTCCAACCTGCAGTTGTCTCCCATGCTTCAATATTATTACACGTTACTATTACATCACACATGCTTCCGTCTTCATCAATTGCACAATTTGTTATCCTAAAAGAAAATGAACCCCCATCGTAACCATAGTATTTATTTGAAGATGGGTACATTAAAGCTGCTGGTTCATCAATGTTTATAATTTGAGATACACCAGGAATCCAAAATAGAGTTGAATATGAATATTTATCATCTAAAGATGAATAAGCATCCCAATCTTTGTATGTTACAAAATTAGCAGCAATTGGTTGTGGAGTATCTTCTGGTAATGCTTTAATATTATTGTTTTGAAAATATTTGTTGTAAAATTTTCCAACATTTTGTATTGCCTGCAGCAAAATAAAAATAATTAAAATAATTGATATTAATTTTATTCCCCATCTTTTCTTCTTCATTTTTTATCTCCATGAAAATTTGTTTAATATAAATAATCTATACATATATTAGAAGTTTAATTTTTACATATCAATAATTAAATTTAGTTTAAAATGTTATTATTTTGTATTTCCCTATATAAATCAAAGTATATATTTTTTTCTTTAATTTTATATTTCAAAAATTCAAATTATTTAGGGATTTTATGTGTTTAATAGCGAAATTTATATGGTATTTTTGACTTTTGATATGTGTTTTCTTTATTTTAGTGCTTTTTGTGGTTTGATTTGTCATTAAAACAACTCTATTTTATGGACAAAAAATAATGTATAAAAAAACTATAAATAGCTATTTTATTACTATTTACAGTTTTTATTTAGTATATAATTTTTTAATATAATATAATTTATATTTTATTGTATTTATATTAGAAATTAATTTTAATTTTTTTTAAATATTTCTAATTTTAAAAATATCTTTTTAGTAATCCTTCAAATCCTTTTCCATGTCTTGCTTCATCTTTACACATTTCATGAACAGTATCATGAATTGCATCATATCCTAATTCTTTTGCTCTAGTAGCTAACTTTTTCTTTCCTTCACATGCCATGCACTCAGCATCAGCTCTTTTTTGAACATTTAATTTTGTGTCAGCATCTACAACTTCACCTAATAATTCTGCAAATTTTGCTGCATGTTCTGCTTCTTCAAAAGCATATCTTTTGAATGCTTCTGCTATTTCAGGATATCCTTCTCTATCTGCTTGTCTACTCATAGCAAGGTACATTCCTACTTCTGTGCATTCTCCTTGAAAGTTTTCTTTTAATCCTGCAACAACTTCTTCATCAAGTCCTTTTGCAACTCCTATTTTATGTTCATCTGCATATTGTTTATTTCCTTCTTCTTTTATTTGAAATTTTTCTTTGCCAGCTCCACATTGAGGGCATCTTTCTGGTGCTTCTTCACCAAAGTGGATATATCCACAAACTGTACATACATAAGCTTTCATATTACTATTATTCCTTTCTAATTCTTATTTTTACATATTTTATATTAAAATTTTTTATAAATCAATCTCTCCTTCAAAAATATTTACTGCCATTCCTTCCATATATACTTCATTAGTTTTGGGATTAACTAATATTTTCAATACTCCACCTTCAAGTTCAACATTTACCTCTTTTCCTACCTTGTTTTCTTTAAACATTGCAAATGCTGAAGCAGTTGCACCAGTTCCACAGGCTAATGTTTCACCAACTCCTCTTTCCCAAACTCTTACTTTTATAGTATTTTCATTTATAATTTGAACAAATTCAACATTAGTTTTTTGAGGAAAATACTTATAGTTTTCCACAATCTTTCCAACTTTTGTGACTGGAAAATTTTTTACATCACTAACTTCAATAACAGTATGTGGGTTTCCAATTGCTAAGAAGTTTCCAATTATGTCTTTATCTTGAATCCTGATTAATAACTTGCATTTATCTGATTGATATTTATAATTTCTTGGAACAAATAGTGGTAATTTATTTATCTGGGTTTGAGGGACTCCCATTTTAACTCTTAATGACATAATTTTGTCATTTTCCAAAATATATTTAACTTCTTTTACTCCTGCTAATGTTTCTATATTTATACAATCTTTTTTTATTAAGTTTTTATCATATAAAAACTTAGCTAGACAACGAATTCCATTTCCACACATTTCCGCTTCTGAACCATCATTATTAAAAATTCTCATTTTATAATCTGCACTTTTGCTTTTACTATATAAAATTAGTCCATCAGCTCCTATTCCAAAATGTCTGTCACATACAAACTTAGCAAGTATCTTTAAGTTATATTTCATAACATCATCATAATTCATACAAACAAAATCATTGCCTAATCCATGCATTTTTGTAAATTTAACCATAAAAAAATTCACCTCTAGTTCATTCTATGAGGTGAATAAAAAATTATGTTATATTTCTATAATATCTCCATCTTCTGGAAATTCAATTTCATTAATATTATTATGAACATAGTCGCTTCTATGAATCGCATATATTTTGCAATTTGGGAATTCTGTTTTAAGA
Source organism: uncultured Clostridia bacterium (assembly GCA_947589065.1). GTDB lineage: Bacteria > Bacillota > Clostridia > TANB77 > CAG-508 > UMGS1994. Next base: position 7,723 of record CANPZM010000048.1, on the reverse strand, counting down.
CATACTGTTTCATTTAATCCCATGTGTGATCGTGTTGGAATAATATTTGTTGCATCTATAAATGCAATATCTGAATTAGTACAGATTCGTTTTACGCCATCGCATATTGTAGTATCTGTAGCATATCCAATAGTTTTTCCTTCCTTTTCAATTGTAAAGCCAAGTATTGGCTTGCAATCACCATGTTCTAGTTCATAAGCAGTAATTTTTAATTCTTTTTCTTCAAAACTTTCATTATCAGATAATTCTACAAATTCAACATTGAAGCCTTCTTCAAAATTTTTGTATCTGGTATTGGTTCCATCTCCAAAGCATAGTTCAAATAACTCTATTGATTTTTTTCTAATCCCTTTTCCACATATTATTGTTAGCTTCTCATTGTTTTCATTTCTTATGTTTCTACCAATTAAAAAATTGGGCAAATCTACAAAGTGATCAGAATGAACATGAGTTAGTAGTAAATATTTTACATTTTTAGTATATAGTTTCATTGATTCCATTTTTTTTACAACACCTGAACCAACATCAATTAAAATGTTATCTAGTAAAATACTTTGACTTCCTCTAGTAATTGACCCCATAGTACCTGTTCCAATACAATTAATTTTCATTAAATTTTACCTATCCTTATTTATTTCAATTTATCTTTTTGTATCATATATGCTACATTTCTAGTTAGACTATTTGGAAACAATTTACTTGCTATATGAACTAATTTCATTTTTATTCCTGGTATTATAACAAGCTTTTCATCAAACATTTTATTTATACCATATTCAGCAACATATTTAGCCTTATATGGTTTAGTGTTAAAATTAACATTTGCAACTTTATTAAAATTAGTTTTTGTAGGTCCAGGGCATAAAACGCTAATATGCACATCTGAGCCTTCTTTCTTTAATTCTGTATGAATTGCTCTTGTATATGAAAGTACAAAATTTTTAGAAGCATAATATTCTGCCATTAATGGTCCTGATAAGAATCCAGCAATTGAAGAAACATTTAGAATGTAACCAAAATTTCTTTTTTTCATATCTGCTAAAAATAATTTTGTTAACATATGCAAAGCTGTTATATTTAAATCAATTAATTCTAAGTCTTTTTCTAAGTTTGTCTCTGTAACTGGACCATGGATTCCAAAACCAGCATTGTTTACAAGCACTTCAATTGGTTCATTTTTGTACATTTCATGCAATTTCCATGAATTAGATCTATCTGTTAAATCCATTGCAACAATTTCTGCTTTAGTTTTTATTTCTCTCTGAATTTCTCTAAGATTTCTAATGTCTCTTGCTACAAGTACTAAGTCATATCCTAATTCACTTAAGTATATTGAAATTTGTCTTCCTATTCCTGAAGACGCACCTGTTACTATAGCTTTCATTTCATTTCCACCATTTCTAATATTTTTTCTTTATGCATCATTACTGCATCATATCCTATTTTTATACTTGAATCTAAATCATCCATCTTTAGTAATTTAACATTTTCTATGTCTATCATGATGTCTAAATCGCTCATTTTTCTTCCATATTCGACATCTCTTAAAGAAAAAATATCACATGCTCTTAAAATGATAGAAAATAAATTTTCATCTTCTGTAAATTTATCTAGCTTAAAACTAAGTGATACTGTATTGGTTGCCCCTAGTTTTTTCAAAGTTTCTACAGGTAGATTATCAACTGTGCCTCCATCAATAAAACAATAATTATGATATTTACAAGGTGTAAATATTGCTGGGAATGCCATGCTAGCATGAATTGCTTTACTTATTGGAATATCATATAAATAATCCATATTATCTTCTTGCTCTATTGCCTTTGATGATAGGATACATTTCTTGGTTGTTATTGAATCTGCTGTTATGACAGCAAATGGCTTTTTTATATCTGATATTTTATAAATTTCTTTTTGTTTAGCATATTTTTCAACAAATTTTTCTAGTGTTTCACCATCAATAATTCCTTGTAAACTTATGTTTTTCTTTGTTAAAAATTGAAGACCTGCTTTTAAAAATATTCTTTTTCTTATTTTTATTATTTGTTTATAATATTTTCGCGTTAGTTCTGCCATTTCATCAGGAGTGAACCCCATAGCATATAGTGTAGCCATCATTGCTCCAGAACTTGTCCCTGTAACATAATCTATTTTGACACCTAATTCTTCTAGTGCTTTTAATGCTCCTATGTGTGCTACTCCTTTTAATCCAGCACCTGCAAACGCAATTCCTATTCCCATTTTTAGTTTCATTCCCTTCATTGCTTTGCTTTTAGATTATATTTCTTTCATATAAACCTTTTGAGTAGGATAAACAAGCTCAATATTTTCTCTTTCTAGTATTTCCAAAATTGAGCAATTAATTTCTTCTCTCATTCGTATATATTCATTATAATCACCTGTTTTTAAATATGCAACAATCCAAATAACATTTGCATCGCTTTCTATACTTTCTAAGCTTACAATTACAGTTTCTTCATTAACATTTATATTATTTTTTAGCATTGTTTTCAATTTGCTTATACATGAATTTATTTGATTAGAGTTCATATTTAAGTCAACACGTAAACGCAATTCAAGTCTTCTACTATCGACTTTACTCCAATTTTGAACATATTCTGTAACAATTACTGAATTTGGTATTGCAATAACTGAATTATTAACATCTTTTATTTTTGTGCTTCTAAAAGTTATATCAATAACTGTTCCAGTAAATTCTCCTACTTGTATAAAATCACCTATTTCGAAAGTTCTGTCACTTATAATTTCTACACCACCAATTATGCTTTTTACAAAGTCTTGTGCAGCAAGGGCAAGTGCGGCACTTCCAATTCCAAGTCCAGCTGCTAAGCCACCTAAATCATAATTTAAATCTTCCAAAATTATAAATGCAGCAATTATATATATAATTACTTTTAATAATTTAGCTATAAAAGAATTTAATGCTTCATTTCCTTTAAATCTTGTTTTACTTTCTAATTTAACAAAAAAAGTAGACTCTGGTGTTAAGCAATTTGCTAAGGCTTTAGCTATTGCCATAATTAACAGAATTTTCAAAATTCTTAAATATAAATTTATAACACCTTCTGGTAAAGCTAAATAATATATCGCAATTCCAAAACCAATTAAAGTAAGTGCAAACTTCATAGGTCCATAAAATCCGCTTTCTGAAGTTTTGGTTTTTACCTTAAATAATTTATGAAAAATGTATATTATAATTCGTGCAATAATAGGGCTAAGTAAGTTTACTCCAAGAATTATGGCAAGTGCAATACTATATTTTATTACACTATCTACATTAAGCATATTTAAAAAATCGCTCATTAATAATTCTAACTCCTATCTTATTTTTTAACGTCTGTATTATACCTTAAAGACTAAATTTTTTCAATATCATATTTTGGAATATATCTATAATCATTGTTTTTAAATTTAGGACTAAAATTACAAATTGATTTATATTCACAATATTCACATTGTGTTTTCTTTTCTAAATAATATGGTTTTATATCAATGTTTCCAGCAAAAATTTCATCTGCAATTTGAGATATAATATTTTTTGTATATTTTTGCAATTTTTCAAATTTTTCCCTATCAAGGGCACTAGACTTAGATTTGCTTACATTTCCTTCTTTATCCATATAAACTGGAATAGTATCAGAATAAGTTGATGGCATAAGGTTTGTATCCATCATCTTTACAATATCCACATCTGCAACAACTAAACCTTTCATTTTAAACTTTTTACTTAACTGTTTTTTTATTTCCTCATCTGATAAATTCTTATCTGCTTTCACAATAGTATCTAGCAAATTAAAATATAATATTCCAGCAGGGTCAAAGTTTTTCTGTTCTGTAATTTCATCTAAATATGTTAATAGCTGTATTTGTATTCCAGAAATAATTTTGTTAAGCTTTATATCTTGTATTGAAGATTTATAATCAATAATCCTTACAAATGTGTTGTCAGTTGATTTAGCAATATCTACTCTATCAATTTTCCCTGTTATTATTACTTGATTTCCATTATTTAATTCTAATTTCATTGGTTTTAGTTTAGATTTTTCGCTAAATTCTAGTTCATGTCCATATAATTCAAACTTACTATTTTGTAGTTGTTTAACAATATAATTAATAGATTCAAAAATGACTTTTTTTAATCTTTTGGTAAGAACAATAAATTTAGGTGTACTTGTGAAAATATAGTTTCTATTTGTGCCTAATTTTTCATTAATAATTTTTTTAACTATTTCACGTAATTCATTTTCTGAAATTTCTTTTATATTAATTTCCTTATCTTCAATTTTTGAAAAAACTTCATCAATAGCTTCATGCATAAAGTTTCCAGTATCTATTGAGCGTATTTTGAACTCTTCTGGCTCCTTTAGTTTTAGTCCATATTTTAAATGAAATGAAAATGGGCATCTTCTATATTGTTCTAGTCTGGAAACGCTTGAACGCAATGTGTTACCATACATTTTCTTTATATTTTCAGTAGAAATTACATCTGGTAAATTGTTAAAATTTTTTCCTTTTAATATTTTTGCTATTCTTTTTGATTCATTCTTTTTATACCATAAAAAGACGTCTTTCCATTTTTTTTCAATTTCTTGTCCATTGGCAAATTCTTTATATTTTTCTATACTTTTGTCAAGGCAATCTTGTTTAGTTGTTAATAAATTTTGCTCTAAGTCCATATCATTTTTTTCTGTCAATTTAGGAAATATTTTCTTAATCTGTGTTATTAAAATTGATGGTCTCAATGCATTAGAATTGCTATCAGTTATGCTATATGACAGATATAGTTTATCTTCTGGTGTAGATAATGCTTTATATATTTCAAACTGATTTTCATATATCATTTCTATAGAATTTTTAGCTAATTCAATGTTATTTTCTTTTAAAATGTCTCTGTCTTTATCATTTAAAAAGCCTTCATCTTTAATAATTCTAGGTATTACGCCATCATTTAATCCAGCTAAAAATAAAATTTTTATTTCTTTTGTTTTTGAACGATTTATATCTCCAAATAGAACTTGATCAAACGAAGTTGGAATTCGTCCAAATTCTGAGTTAGAAATTCCAATTTGTAAAATTTTATTATATTTGTCAAAAGACATTTTTTCTTCTCCAAAAATCATATAGATTTCATCTAGTACATCAAAAAATATCTTTATTCCAGCTCTATATTCCTCTGCCACATCAATTTTTCCAGTATTCTCAAGTTTTTGAGCAGTGTTTAGAATATTATCAATAATATGGTTTTGAGTAATAAATTGATATAATTCATTAGTTATTTTTTGGGCAGTCTTTATTCCTGTTAGGCTTTCTTTAAATTCTACAATTGGTGTTACTATACTTTTTCGTAATTCATTTATCCTGTCTTGTACATCATTTTTTTCTTCGTATGAAAAGTCTGATTTATACCATTTGTTTCCTCTTATTCCCCACTTATTCACATAATTTTCAAGTAAAAATATATCATTTTCGTCTAGGTTTAATACCCCAGATTTGATATATGAAAACATTGATTCATATGAAAAATTTGTTGTAAAAATGTTTAAAAGTGAGATAATAAATCTCATTAGAATATTTCCATTTACATCTTTATTCTCATCAATAAAAACTGGTATTTCAAATTTTTCAAATATTGCTTTTATAATGCCTGAATACATTTCTATATCAGCTGAAATAATTGCAATGTCTTTAAAGCGATAATCTGTATCTCTAACTAATTTTAAAATTTCTTCAGCAATATTTTCTATTTCTGCATAAGGATTTTGTGCAACAGATAAGCAAATATTTTTTGTATCATCTTTATATTCATAATTATTGCCTGAATACATATTGGCTTCTAGTATTTTTAGCTCATTGTTTCTAAATTTTTTTGAATTTTCAAGATATATTTTTTCAATATAGCATCCATTTCTTTTTGCTATTTCAATAAGTTTTTCAGCTGTAATTTGATTAAAATAAAAAATGCTGTCATCTATGTTTTCTACTTTTTCTAATGAATCCGTACATATAGTTACATTAATTTCTTTTACAAGTGTACAAAGTTTCTCAATTATTTGATATTCAATAGGTGTAAAGCCAGCAAATTCATCAATATATATAACTGCATTATTGAAAAAATCAACCTCTTCTATATGCTCAACAAGTAAATTTAAACAGTCAGACTCATCTATATAATTTTCTTCTATCCTTTCTTGATATAATTTATAAACATTTTCAGCATCTTGGATTTTGTACTGTAAATATTGATTATCTATCTTATTTTTAGCATTATCTAGCATTGACTCGGTTATTTTATGCTTTTTTAATTCAGTAATCAAATTAAAAGCTAATTCTAAATTTTTGTCTGAATTAGTTAAAAATTTCATTTGAGACTTAGAATTTTCTAAAGCTTCATATATAATCATATTTTTACCGATTTTTGATAAATGTGTACTATTATTGCCTATAGTGTCCGCAATTACTCTGTCTGCCATTCTACTTAAAGTAAGAACTTCTGCATTTATAGCACTATTTTCTTCTAGTGTATTTAGTAAATTCTTTTCAGCAGAATATGAAAATTGCTCTGGAACAACAATGTAAACTTTATTCTGTTTATCAATTCTCTTTTTTATTTCATTAAATATATATGTGGTTTTACCTGAACCACTTCTTCCATAAATAATTTTAAATTCCATACATACCTCAATTTTAAATATAGTATCACAATTTTTTAACAAATTCCACGCCTATTACTACTTTTTTAATTATTTATTATCTTTACCATTTTTCTAACATTATTGTTAATAAAAAATAAAAAAATTTACTCTACACAGTTAAAAAAATCATATATTAATTTTTTTGTCCTTATTACTAATACTGTAATTTCAAAATATAGATATTAATTTTTGCTCCTTGCGGGGCATTGTCTCCATCGAATATTAGACGGGAGGACAATGCCAATCGCATTACGTTCCAAAATCTGTGATTTTTTCACTCCATTTGGTCGCTACGCGTCGCATCAAATTAATATCTATATTTTGAAATTACTAAAAAATAAGTACTGCATGTCACTTCAAAAATTAATATATGATTTTTTTAACGTCCTGCAAACTACAAATTTTTCATTCAGAAAAAGAGTACAAAATGAGACGGAATTGCTTATTTTCCGTCTCATTTATTAGAGATTTTTATACTATTTTTTCTCTTTTTTCCTCTGCCATTTTGCTAACCCAATTACCCCAAGAAGCATCATTCCCATTGCTACATTTCCAATTAGTACCTCATTGATTATCTCATTACCAGTACCAATTGCAATTATCAAATCAGCCGTATCAACATTATCAACCTTTATTATCTCCTCAAATCCTGCCTCATTCTCCGTTGAAACTATCTCTGCTGTATTCGTTTTCTGTCCTATATTCGCTGCATTTGACCTCCATGTTAGCCTTACTTTGTACTCTTTCGCCTCTCCTGGATTAATATTCTCTGTCTCTAGTATTGCCTTACTATCATTTATCCTCCAACCAGTATTCTTTGCCTTCTCCATTGTCATTCCACTTGGTATACTCTCTCTTATTGTTCCCTTTCCTGCTAACTCTCCTGTATTCGTTACCTTTAATGTATACACTACCTCTATCTTACTTGTATTTACAGCCTTTCTGTATATCTCTGCCTTTCCTAAATCTCCATTAACCTTTATCATCTTTCCATTTAATATTATGCTATCTAT
>CANPZM010000047.1 GCA_947589065.1 uncultured Clostridia bacterium | reverse complement strand
CTTGCTTCATCTCTGTTGTCTTCTTTATTTATCTCTTCAAATCCTGCTTCATTGCTTGTACTTATTATTTCTGCCATGTTTTCCATTGTTCCTATATTTCCTGCGTTTTTTATCCATTCTAGTTTTACTCTATATTCTTTGCTCTCTCCTGCTTTTATATCTTCTGTCTCTAGTGTTGCTTCTTCTCCTTTTATCTCCCAGCCTATATTATCTCCTTCTTCCATTCTTAGTCCTTCTGGGATATTCTCTCTTATTACTGCTTTTCCATCTATCTCTCCATCATTTACTACTTTTATCTTGTATACTACTTTTAAGTTATTTGAGCTTACTCCTTTTCTATATAACTCTACTTTTCCTATATCTCCATTTACTTTTCTACTATTTCCATTTAACTCTATACTTTCTATGTCTTTCTCTAATTTTAAGTTAAATGGTTTTCTGTCATATACATATGTAATCGTCATTTCTTCTGCTGTCATCTTTCCTTCTGCATTCTCTGGTTTTTCTGATAAGTTATAATATTTGAATTTCTTTTCTTCTGTCTTATATTCTTTTCCTTCAAATCCATCTATTTTTTCTTCTTTTAACAATTCTTTATTTGTATCTTTTTCCACATGCTTTACTACTATTTGTGACTTTTTCGCATATTCAAATACTACTTCTTGTTCTTCCTCTGTAAATGTTCCTGTTTTCTCTTCTGGGTCTGTTACTAATACATATCCTTCTATCTCTTTCTTTTCACCTGTTACATCATATTTTTCATCTAACACTCCTTTTTTAGTCATACTTGGCTCTATCTCTTCTCCTGTTGCTTTATCAACATATTTTACTATTACTTTTGATGACTCTACTATTTGATTTGTTACTATTATCTGGTCTTTATCATCTTTTCCATCTTCATCTTTTCCGTTTTCTATTTTTGTTGTATATCTAAATAGTTCTCCATCTTCTATTCCTTCTACTTCTACCGTATACACAATTTCTTTATCGTTTTCATCATATTTTGGCATGTCCTCAAATACATATGACCATTTATTTGATGCTGATAATTCTACTGTTTTAATTATTTCATTTCCATTTTTTAATGTTAATTCTAACTTTTCTGGTCTTACACTATTTTTATTATCTTTATCTTCCCATACTATTTTTACATTTACATCTTTTCTTTCTGGAGTATATTTCATAATATATGTATCAAAGACACTATCTGGTTCTCTACTCATAAGCATTAGTGACACAGGAGCCATCTTTTTCATATACAACACTGACCCTATAATAATTATTCCATTATCTTCTGTGGCAATCATATTATTAAAAAATTCTCTAACTTCCAAACCTTCATATTTATAATTATCTACCTTATCATATACAGTTCCATTCCATAGAATTTTTCCAGTATCATCGTCAATTTTCAAAATTACATATTCATCATCATCCTTATTAAAATTTATATTTAATTGCTTTCCATTTGCAAATATTGGACCTTCAGTATCTATCATAATTGCAAGACTTCCATCTTTCATTTTTACACAATCGCATACATCTATTAAATATCTTGATGATATGACTTCTTCCCACTTACTAGAACCTTTTTCATCATATTTTGTCAAAGTAATTTCATCGGAGTTATAATCATACTTTCCAGTAATAGTTCCACCATCCTTTGTTTTCATTAAAGGATATCCTGTAGCATCCATATCACCAATTTCATCCATATTCTCAATTGATAATAATTTTAATTTATTATCAAATATTATTAAGAAACGTAGATAATCTTCATATTCATTTTCTAAATCTATTGTATCTTCACCTATAATAATATTTTTTGACCATGTACTCAATCCAAAAAATATCTCTCCATTTTCTGTTTCTCTATCAAAATATATATACTCATTACCTTCTCCACCTATTCCTTTTAAGCATGCTATATTTCCATTTTTATCATATTTGACAATTGCTACATCTGAAGACTTATAGTCAGATCCTCCAGTATCTAAATTGTATAAAATATGATTTTTATCAAATGTTAATGTTTTTGTACGATATTCCACTGCTGCCATAATCCCTCCATCATTTGTAACATATGCCACTTCTAAACTAACATATTCATTCTGTAAATCACCAATTTGCTTATACCATTTTAAGTTTCCATTTATATCAAATTTCATTATTGTATATGGTGATTTATTTTTAATATTTTCTTTTCCAATCATTAGTTCATTAGAGTCTGAATAAACTACTATATAAAATTCATTATCCAAAGCTTCAAACATTTCTATTTCATCAACGTTTTCACCTGATAATTTTTGTACCCATTCAATTTCATATTTCTTGTCCGATTTTTTATATTTTATTATTGCTCCATCTTCATCATATTTATTGTATGTTGATAATTTATAGTCTTCTGATAAATTAACATTTCCCACAATTGTTCCACTAACTATAAATCCTCCATCTGGTGTTGCCATTGCTCCTACTACATTTAGTCCACCATAATAAGAATATGATGAATTTGGTTTATATGATTTTTCAATCTGGGGCATTTTCATAAGTGTTGCTTCAATTACTTGTTCCCATGTTTTTTTATAATGACTATCTTTTAAATTTAAATTCTCATTTAATTTTTCTATTTGGATTGATTTACTGCTAACATTTGTATTTAATCTATATGGAATTATAATTTGCATTAATGTAGTCAGAATTATTATCATAATAATACTAATAATATTAATTTTTTTGATTCTTCCTTTTCTCCACATATGCATACTCTCCTTTCTTTTTATACTAGGAACAAAAAGAGCAAACTACATAATGCAATTTACTCTCACATGTTTTTTAGAAATTACAAAATTTGCAATTTCTTTTATTTCGTTTATTAATTTTTGCTGTATATATAAATATATATACATTTCCATGTTTTGCTGATTCATATGAATTTTTTCCTTCCTTTAGCCAATAACTATTACATAAGTAAACCTTCCTTATCCCTTTTTTAGTTTCAAATAAAAGCTTTTTGCTTTTATATCAGCTATTTAAGATTATTTAAATTCATAATAAAATGGATACCAAATTCCGTCAAGTCTTGAAAATGGCTTTATTAGTGTCTTACATGTTTTTACAAGCTCGTGTTTTACATAATTCCGTAAGTTTACCAAAAATTTACTTGCAGTAAATTTGCCTAATGTTACAATTTTGTTACATTTTTTATAATGCCTAAAATTTAGGCATTTGGGGGCAATTATAAAGTAGTTTTTACTAAAGATTGTTACATTTGCATTTCAATAATAAATAAGAATACAAAACAATTTTTCTGTGGAATGCTTTATATTATAGGAAATTCAGAGAACTTTCCTATAATATAAAAAAAGGATATTCCTCATAGAATACCCTTCTAATTATAAAAATACTTTTGTATACCATTATAAATTCCCCAAGCCAACTTATTTTGATACTCATCTGTCAACAAATTCTGCTCTTCTTGTGGATTAGATAAAAAACCACATTCAACAATTGTAATTGGAATTTCTACATGTTTAATAAGGTATACATTATCAATTTCATGTGCAGTTCTCTTATTTTCTATCTTAATCGTTTCTTTTAATTCATCCTGTATACATGTAGCAAGTCTTTTTCCCTTTTCGTCGTTTTTCTTATAAAAAGTTTGCCAACCATTATAATTACTATTTGTTCCTTTATTTAAATGTACAGAAACAAAAATATCTGCATGACTTTCATTTGCAATCTTTACTCTATTCTGTATATCAGAAACTTTTTTAGCTCTTAAAGATTCTTTATCTAAGTCGTATATTCCATTTTCATCTGAACGTGTTAATATAACAGTTGCACCACTCTCCTCTAATAGTTTCTGCAATTTTAATGTTATATCCAAATTTGTTTTTTCTTCTGTTGTACCATTTCCACTTTCAGCACCCTCATCTGGTCTTCCATGCCCTGCATCAAGTATCACAACTTTGTTAGCTACAGGAGTTGAAGATGTTAAAACATTTCTTTCAACATTATTTAAGTTAGCACACAAAATTGCTGAAAAGCAGAATACTCCTAGTAATAACATTACTATTCTTTTTTTATAAATAACAATCATAGTATAAATATATTATTTAATATAAAAAAAAGAACTTTCAATTTTCATTATACATTTAAATAACATCCATATGATTATTATTTTCCTATATAATTAATATTTAATGTTCTATAAATTTTTTAATATTCTTACATACAATCATTTTTAGTATAATTAAATTTTTCAAAAAAATAATATATCTTTTCTAATATAAAATTATAATTAAACTACTATTTATATAAAATCACAACATTTGCAATTGCATATTCCTTACAATGAGAAATACTTATATCCATGCTTTCTATGGACTCATCAAGAATTATAATTTCTGGTTTTCCATATACATTATTAATAATTTCATAATCTTTCCAATTAACATGACCTACATTTGAAACCTTATTTAACGCTTTATAAACCGCTTCTTTAGCTGCAAATCTAGCCGCATAATGCTGATATTTATTATTTTGGTGAGATTCACAATATTCAATTTCTTTATCAGTAAAAATAGTGTTTAAAAACTTTTTACCAATTCTCTCAATTGAATTTTTTATTCTTTCGATTTCTATAATATCTGTTCCACAAGCAATTTTCAAAAAATACACTCACTTTCGTAAAATTTTATATCACATAAACATATATGCAATAATTGTAAAAGTATTTAGTATAAGAGATAAAATTAATAGCAAAACCATTATTGTATAATTTCTATTATTTTTCTCAATATCCAAATCTTTATATATAATCTCATATTTTTTTCTAATTTGTTCAAATTGATCCTCTAATTCAAATGTAGAGCCCAAAATTCTATAATATAAACTTCCTGTGTCATCATTTGTTATCTCTTTACTCCATAAAGATTTTGTAAATTCAATAAATCTTTTTCTTATATGAATAATCTTATCATAGCTTTTAAACTCTGTATTAATATATTTTAAGAAAATCTTTTGAAACAATCTCAAAATATACGTATAATAAATTACTGTTTCATATTCATATGGTAATTTTGTATAATTATACATATCTATTGCAGAACAAAGTAAATTACAATTAGACTTAGTTATTGCTGTCCTTGAATATTTAAGTTTTGAAATTGTACTTAAGTTCTGCTCTTCACTTTCTTTATTCAAATCTGAAACATAATTACTAGGAAAAGTATTAGCATATTTTAAAAACTCATTTTCAAAATTTTGAAATTCAATTCTATCATTCCAGTTTTCATAAGGAATGCATGTATATCCAAAAGTATAAAATTTATTATCCATGTCGTTTGAATAATCTTTTTGTGGACCAGTAATATCTTTAATTACATCACTTATTTCTGTAACATCTTTAAGAGAATCTGTTTGTATATTAATATTTTCATATTGTTTTAGTTCAGCAAATTCAGACTTGATTTCTTTAAATTTGTAATTGAAATTCAATACATCAGAAAACTTATCTGTTTCTTCAACATTAGTTTTTATACTTACAAAACAAATCCCCATATTAAAGCATATAATATCTATTTTAGGAATAGTAAAAAATATTCCATTTTCTCTACCGACTTTCCCCTGAACAACATCACCCAAAAAGTACTCAAAGCATACACATGCATGCTTTGATAAAATTTGTGCTTGTTTTTCAACATTCATTTCATTAAACTGTCTAAGTTTCTCATCTCTAAATTCAAAAGTTTGAAAAAGGTTATCTCTAACACTTGGTGTGAAATAATTATATATATCTAAGTCCTTTTCCTTTTCAAAAATTCTTAATTTAATTTTTTTATCTTTTAGTAATCTTATTATATATTTCTCATATTTTTCGGGTTCAATCATAAAAGGATGTACAAAATATGTATATTGATATTTAAATGATAGTTCCAAAATATTTCTCCTCTTTCGTATTTATAAATATTTCATTAGTTTTTAATTATTTAGTATATGCATTTAATTCTGCATTTTCTGAATAATGCCATGTACCTATAAAATCAATATTTAAATTGTTTTCCATATCAACATCTGGTTCTTGCACAACAGCACCATTAGACTGTAAAGCTCCCCATTTTCCATCTTTTTTTACTGCACAAAATCCATATTTATTTTGCTCTTTTGCATCATCATATATGCAATCTACAACTTTTTCATTATTAGCATTTACATATCCATATTTTCCATTTTCTTTTACTAAAAATAGAGTATTATTCTTTAACGCATCTTTACTATTTATTTCTTGATATTGTAAATTATAATATTTATAATCTTCACCAATTCTCATTCTAATATATCCATCATCAGTATTTACTTCACTTACTGTTCCAGTAACTATATATTGTAATTCTCTTGAATAAATGTCTGTTGTATAATCAGAATTTTCACAAACTAATGATGCAATATCACTACGATAATCTATGTTTTTATATTTTAGTTCTATAGCTACCTCATTCATAGAATTTACAACGCCATATTTATTTTTAGAACTTACTATATAGTAATCTGCAAAACTATGAGTAATAGTATCATATTGTGGTTTTATAATTTCAGTTCCATCAACAGTTATAACTCCGCATTTTTTACTTTTTTCAATAACTACATTATCAGCATTAATTGAAATAATTTTATCAAATCCTGATTTTAATAATACCGTTCCATCTTCTGAAATAAGTTCTGTGTTTCCTTTTTCTTTAACAACATATTTACCAGATCCAAAAACATTTAAAACTTCATCATATTTTGGTTCTAAAATTACACCACCATTAGAATCTAATATTCCATATTTTTTATCACTATTTTCTACTATGTATCCATCATTATAAGTTGTTCCTAATGCTTTAATTGTGCTGTAATCAGAATTTGCTACAACAGATTTAGATGTAGTATTAAATAAACCAACTTTTCCGTCTTTTTTTATTAAAACATTTTTTGTTATTCCTTTTAAAGCAGTTATTGATTCATAATCAGGAGCTAAAACTTCATTGCCGGAAAAATCAATTAATCCATATTTCCCATCTTTTTGGAATGATAAAACTTCAGAATCATACCAAACATCATCTACTGTTTCATAATTAACAATAGCATTAACATTTTCATAGTTTGTAAATAATTGTTCACCTTTACTATTTACAGCTTTTGTTGAATAAGTATCATTATCAAAATCAACATCAGCTGTTACAATAAAAACTTCTGCAGATTTATTTGGAACTATAATCATTTCATCACTTATTACATCTGAAAATTGCTCACCTTTACTATTTATTACAGTCCATTTTGAATCTGTGTAAGCTGAAAAATATTCTGGTGACATTTCAATTTCTGGTTTATTTTTACTTTTATTATTTATTGCAAGTATTATTGATGCAATAACCATTATTATTACTAATAATGCAATTATTGTTGCTGCAACTTTTTTCTTATTTAACTTTGGTTCGTCATCATATCTTCTTCCATGACTTCTACTCATATTAAAAACACTCCTCTATTTATAAAACTTGCTTTATTATTCTTATAATATTCATTCATACTATATCACATTTTTGTACATAAATTCAATACTTAAATACAATGTTTCCGCAAGGTTTTTGAATATTTTTTATATACCTAATTTATAAAAATTAAAGTGAATTCATCTTGCAATCTTACAATCTAAATTCACTTCTTTTCATGACTATTTTTCTTGATTTTCTAAAATTTTAATAACAACTACTGTCATATCATCTCTAAGCACTCCATATCCCTTATCTATTGCTTCGTTTAATATTATAGATGCTACCTTTTTTATATTATTCGTATTAATCTCTTTTAATAATTTTACAAACCATCCGTCTCCACTTTGTTCTCTATCACACTCAATAATTCCATCACTACACATAACAAATACATCACCATTTTTTATGTCTTTATCATATAATGTAAAATCTACATCATTCAATATACCTAAAGGTAATGAATTTGATTCAACAAATGAAATGTCTTGTTTATTTTTTATATATGTTTTACATGCACCATTTTTTATAAATTCTGCAACACCTTTATACAAGTCTAAAATCATAACATCCATTGTTGCATAAATTTCTTCTGTTGAAAGTTTTACTGTAGAATTTATAAGTTCCAAAGAATCAGTTTTATCAAATCCTGCAGATAAAGTTTGCTTTAACATTTTTGTAACTATCTGACTTCCTTTTCGTGCTTCTTTTCCAGACCCCATACCATCACTTATTGCAACTAGGTATTTATTATCATCTAACTTTATCTGGATATTGCTATCTCCTGAAACCTTATTGCCTGTTTTGGTCGCTTGTGCAACAGCAATCCTAGCTATAAACTTATCTTTAGACATATATTTTTGCATATATAATGCAGTGTCTAAATGTGCAGTATCACTATGAAAGCTTATTTTTTCTTTACAAATAGTTGTCAAAATATCTTCAATAATTTTTATTTTTTCTTTATCTTCATAATTTTTCTCAAATACAAGTTCTATAAAATATTTCTTGCTATTATTTTGTGTAATTTTTATTTCTTTTACAAAAATGTCTTTCTGTTTTAATAATTCCACAATTTCCGTTTCTTTTCTTTGATATGGTTTTTCTTTTGTTTTTGATATATCTTCTGCAATTTCTGAAATAGCTTTAGAAACACCTTTTAATTGCTTTGAAATAGATTTTCTGTTATCTTGCAATTTTTGTTTCCATTGAAAATTCATTTCATTTATTCTATATGTACGATTAATAATTCTAACAACTTGTTCAACATCATCTTTAATCGCCTGATTTGTCTTTATATCTAATATTTCATTTCTATTTTCAAATATTTCTAAAATATTTTTTTCATTAATTTGTTCTTTATCAACAAGTATTTTATATATTTCTTCAATTATTCCATTTGATGGACTTATTAGTTCTTCATACAAAATGTTATTTGGAAAGCTATCTAAATTATTTAATAAATCCTCAATAAAAGCTTCTTTACTTTTATTAATATTTTCAATTTCATCTATCATTAATTCATCATCTTTTATTCCATAGTTCTTAGCAATTTCTTTAACTGTATCAGACAAATAAGATAATCTTTGTTCAGTATTTTGACTTTCTGCTAATCTATTGTTTAATATAGGACTTAAAAATTTATTTTTCACCATTAAACTATCTATATTAATTTCAAAATATCTTGGAACAAATAATAAAGCAATCGAAGCAATTATTATTTCTTTGTACCAAACAATCTCCATAGCATGTCCTGTTGAAATATAAGAAAGAATTGCACTTCCCAGTACAAAACCTGCAATTGTTCCAAACTTTCCAAATTTATTCAATATACCTGCAAACATACCTGAAACAGCAAACGTTAAAACTTGCATAGGAGTTGAACTTCCTATAACTCCTAAAATTAATCCAATTGAAATTCCTATTGTTGAACCTACTAATACACCATTCTTGAAAGCCATTACAAGAATTAAAAAAATTGATAGCATACTTGCTAAAGAAATGCCAAAAATTCTATATTGATTTACAGAAACGGCAGCAATAGCAACTAATACAGTAGCTCCAATAATTTCTTCAATTGTAAAAGCTGCTTTTTCACCAAAATTTTCTATAACAGCAACACTATTAACAAAAATTTTATAAAATGAATATGTAAGAATTACAGTAATAACTGAAATAATAACATCATAGACTAATACAGGTGCAATAAAACTTTTAATTACTTGTACTAATATTGTTGAAATTAAGATATTTTTTCCCAATTTAGTTATTTCATTTCTATCATCTTGCACATATGGTTTAAAAAATATAATACTTAAGAAAAAAAATAAAATTGTTAAAAAATAAGATAAAAATTCTCCTAATCCAAATTTAATCAAAACACCTAAAGATGTAGCAACTAGTACAGGTCCAGCAGGAATTGCACTACTGCATGCTGCTACAAAAAAAGCCATAGCAAAAGGAGTAATTCCACCTTTTATTGAAACTGTAGAAACTAAAAAAGATAAGATATAAATTATAATATTCTGCACATTAATGAAATCTTTTAAAATTTCTTTTTTATTATCATATTTAACATCTTTGTGATTAATTTCCATATTATCCGCAACATTTTGAAACATCCCTACCACCTCACACTTTTTTATTATTTAATACTATACAATCTAAAAAAACTGTCGTAAAAATATCAAATATTAAAAAAGTTATTTACATATTGTGATATATTTTTCTATTTTCCCTAAAATAGTGTCCTTATTCTATTATACTTTTCACAAAAAATCAACCCAAATAATTTCTATATCTATAATATATTTTCAAAATTATACACTACATAGTTTATAAAATTTATATATTATTTTTTGATGTGACATACGAAACTTATTTTTAAGTAATTTCAAAATATAGATATTAATTTGATGCGACGCGTAGCGACCAAATGGAGTGAAAAAATTACAAATTTTTGAACGTAATGCGATTGGCATTGTCCTCCAATTTAATATACGATGGAGACAATGCCCCACAAGGAGCAAAAATTAATATCTATAGTTTGAAATTACAAGTACCATTAATACGGAACAAAAAAATAATATATAATTTTTATAAACGTTTTGCAAAGTAGAACAAAAGCGGACATTATTAGCATTTTCGCTATTTATAACATTTTAAAGTCCGTGTCTTTGTTCTCCCGCGAAAAATTGTATAACAATTTTTCTGTGGAATGCTTTATATTATAGGAAGTTCGGAGAACTTTCCTATAATATAAAAAATGAGACGAGTTTCTTTGAAGTGAATATTTTAAAATTCACTTCAACTATCTTTCGCCTCATTTTATTGCACAACCTGAAATATTTACCTTCCTTTATCTTAATAAAGTTTAGTATATTTTCATATTTTAATAATTTATTTCATTTTGCATTAGTATTTTATATTATGTTTTCTTTCTTTTATTATAAATATTACAGCTAATACTAATATTGCTAATGTTCCTGTTATTATAATAAAGTAATTTTCTATACCAGTTCCTATTACAATCATTATTTGTGCTAAACCAGTATCATTATCTCCATTTATATCTTCGAATTCATATTTATTTCCTGCATTCTCTATTGTTACTTTATTTTCAAATGTTCCAAATCCTTTATTGGTCCATTTTACTACAATCTTTAAGTCTACTGTTTCTCCCGCTTTTATTTCTTCATCTTTAAATCTATCTGTTGTTACTGTTCTTCCTTTTACTTTCCAATATCCTTCATTTTCTGATTTTATGAATTCCAATCCTTCTGGCAATGTATCTGTTATCTTTCCTATTGTTCCATCTATTTCTCCTGTATTCTTTATTCTTATTGTATATTCTATCTTAATTTTGGTAGTCTTTGTTCTCTTTCTGTATACTTCTATCTTTTGCAATGTTCCCTTATTTCCCTTTGATACGACTTTTCCATCTACTGTTATTTTTGATATAAATTTTTCTACTGATAAATCAAATGTTTTTCTCTTGACTATGATTGTTGCCTCTTGTACTCCATCTTTATCCTCCACTATTAATATTACTTCTTCAGCACTATCATATCCTTCTGGTGTTTCTGTTGTTACTAATGTGTATTCTCCTACTGGTAATTTCTCTATATAGTAACTTTCTTCTCCTGTCTCAAATTCTGCTACTACATTTCCGTCCTTATCTTTTATCTGTACTTTTCCTCCTGGTAATTGTTTGTGTGTCTTCTCATCTTGGAAATGTATTCTTACTTTTGTTACATCATCTTTCATAACTAATGTATCTTCTGTTCCTTCTAGTCTATTTTCTGCTGCTGTTACCAATTTTCCTTCTTTAGTTATACTAAATGTTATATCTTTTGCAGTTATATATCCTGGTGCTGGTTTCTTTTCATGTAGTATATATTGTTTTTCAACTGTTAGTTTCTTTATTACTACAGGCTCTTTTGTAGTTTGCCATTCTTTTACTACTTCCTTCGTGTCTCCATCTAGTATTTGTAAAACAGCTCCCTCTATTATTACTTGTTCTTCTGTATCTTGCTTAATTTCATCATCTTTTCCCTGTACTAATACATTTTCTGTCTCTTCTTCTCTAGTAATTTCTTCTATTTTCAATACTTTTATTTCTGTTTGCTTATTCTCTTTATTTACCTTTACCTTATACTCTTTGCTTGACATATCTACATCTGTTGAATCTATTTCTATTATTTCATCATCTAGCTTATATCCAGGAGCTGGATATATCTCTTTCACATAATATTTACCTAATGGTAAATCTGAACCAAATCTAGCAATTCCATTTCCATCTGTTGTTGCCTTTTCTATTAATTCATCTTTATGTAGTACTATTTCTTCTCCCACTTTTAAATCTTCATTGCTATATAAACCGAAAACTGCTCCATTAATTGCTTCTCCCGTTTCCGTATCTTTTTTAGTTAATCCAACATTGCTATCTATTTCCTTTTCTTCTATTTCTATGTCATCATCATCTCTATCTGTTATTTCTACTTCAATTGGAGGGTTCTCTGGATTATTTGGATCTGGTATTGTTGTCTTTCCTGTTGCTGTTACATCATTCTTTATAATACTTCCTACAGCAATTTCATAAGGTATCATATATTCATATATCAATTTAACAGTTTCACCAATATCTAATTTCTTTATTATTGCTGTGCTTCCTTCAATTATTATTCCTTCTTGTGTCATAAACTGTCCATCAGGTAAATCCTCTTCTACTTTTACATCTGTCAATACTGTTTCACCAACATTGGTTACCTCAATTATATATTTAGCTATTTCTCCACCTGCATATTTATTTTTCTCTGATTTTTTTGTAACCATTATACCCGGTGCATTAGGATTATCAGGATCTGGTACTGTTATTTTGTCTTCATCTTTTTCTTCTACTGGCGGTAATTCCTTTTCAGGACTATTTGGATCTTCTGGATTTTCTGGTACTACTGGTGTTCCTTCTGCTATAACTTTATTTTCAAGTTTTCCTATCATGTCTTTCGTTACCATACATCTATATGTTAAAATTATTTCTTGTCCAGGTTTTAATCTTTCAATTATAACAGTTTGATTATCTATTTTTTTAATCTCTTCTAAATCATCAAAACTTCCTGTTAGAACAGTCTCTTGAACTTTTATATTTTTAATGTCTGTTGCTCCTTCATTTCTAACTGTAATATTGTATACTGCTTCTTCTCCTACCTTAAATTTTTTCTTTTGTGCTTCTTTTTTGATTGTTAATTTTGGATTATTTTCTCCCATATTAGTCGTTTGTCTTTCATTATGTATTTCTTTTTCTGTCTTATCTACTTCTGTTTTCTCATCTTCTCCTGCTGTTACTTCGATTTCTGTTCTATTATTTTGTGCATTTACCCAATATCCTTTTGGTGCTTCTGTTTCTAATATTTCATACTTTCCTAATGGTAATCCTCTTCTTAGAATTTGTTGTACTTTAGCTGGTATTGTATTTATTAATTCTTCTGAATAATTTGTTATTACTAATACTCCATTTTCTGTTTGTCCTTCTGCTACCTTTGTTCCTGCTTTTACTATTATTCCTGTTTTTCCATCTGGATAAATTATATCTTCTTTTGCATATATTTCAAATTTTGCTGTACCCATGATTTGTTTATTTTCATATTCAAAAGTTTTCTTTCCATTTTCATCTGTCAATACTCCAGACAACACATCTCCTGTTTTTTTAATTTCTAAATTTCCTACTTTTGCTAGATTACTTACTGTTGCCTTTTGCTTTTCTTCTTTATCTTCTACCGTAAATTTTACTAGTCCTCTTGGAGTTTTGGTTTTATCTAGTTCATCCTCATCTTCTGTATCATTATGGATTATTAAATCATTAACGTAGTTTTCTCTTGCTTTCTTTTCTTCTATATAATAGTTTTTACCTATCTCTAGTCCTTCTATTACTATATTTCCGTCTTCTGTTACAGTATATTCTCCTACTACATTTCCATCTTCATCTAATACTACTATTGTTGTTCCTACTAGACTTTC
>CANPZM010000046.1 GCA_947589065.1 uncultured Clostridia bacterium | reverse complement strand
CGTAATGCGAAGTTTTTCACAATCCGGGAAGGAATTTTTAAAATGGGAATAAAACATTACAATGCCTATACACCATCTAGAAGAAATATGACTTCATTATCATATGAAGAAATCACTAAAAAAACTCCTGAAAAATCATTAATTACTAAGAAAGTAAAAAATGCAGGAAGAAATTCATATGGTAGAGTTACAGTTAGACACCAAGGTGGAGGTAATAGACAAAAATACAGAATAATTGATTTTAAGAGAAATAAAGAAGATATTGAAGCTACTGTTGTTGGAATAGAATATGATCCAAATAGAAGTGCAAATATTGCTTTAATCGAATATAGCGATGGAGAAAAAGCATATATTTTAGCTCCACAAGGATTAACTGATGGAGATAAAGTTGTTGCTGGTAAAAATGTAGATATAAAAACAGGAAATTGTTTACCAATTGAAAACATACCAGTAGGTACATTAATTCATAATATTGAATTAAATCCTGGACAAGGAGGAAAATTAGTTAGAAGTGCAGGACAATCTGCTCAATTAATGGCAAAAGAAGGACAATATGCACATATAAGACTTCCTTCTGGAGAAATGAGATTAGTTCTTGCTAGATGCAGAGCAACAATAGGAGTTATTGGAAATTCTGATCATGAAAATATAAAATTAGGTAAAGCTGGAAAAACAAGACACTTAGGAATAAGACCAACTGTTAGAGGTTCAGTTATGAACCCAGTAGATCACCCTCATGGTGGTGGTGAAGGTAAAGCTCCAGTTGGACACGCAGGACCACTTACTCCTTGGGGTAAACCAGCACTTGGATATAAAACAAGACAAAAACATAAAGCTAGTGACAGATTTATTGTTAAAAGAAGAAAATAATAAAGTAGCATAGAAAATAATTCTTATATATTAGGAAAGGAGAATGCCAAATGTCAAAATCAAGCAAAAAGGTACCATATGTAGCTGAAGAATTACTTAAAAGAATTGAAGCTATGAACGAAAGTGGTAAAAAAGAAGTGTTAAAAACATGGTCAAGAGCTTCAACAATTTATCCACAAATGGTTGGACATACAATAGCTGTTCATGATGGAAGAAAACATGTTCCAATATACATTTCTGAAGAAATGATAGGACATAAATTAGGAGAGTTTGCTCCTACAAGAACTTTCAAGGGACATTCAGGAGACAAAACAACAAAAGTTGATAAATAAATGAGATATGAATAAGCGAAGAAGGAGGAAATAAGTGATGGAAGAACAAACTCAAGTTCACGAAGCAAGAGCCTCATTAAATTATGCTAGAATATCAGCTAGAAAAGTAAAAATAGTAGCAGATTTAATTAGAGGAAAAAAAGTAAGCGAAGCATTATCAATAGTTAAGTTTGCACCTAAGGCATCAGCAGAAATACTTGAAAAATTATTAAAATCAGCTATTGCAAATGCTGAAAATAATCACTTTATGAAAAGCGAAGACCTATATGTTGCAGAAATTTATGCAAATCAAGGTCCTACATTAAAAAGAATTAGAGCAGCAGCAAAAGGTTCTGCTGTTAGAATAAGAAAAAGAACAAGTCATATTACAATAGTTTTAAGAGAAGCAAAATAGGAAAGGAGGTTTCTTAAAACATGGGACAAAAAGTTCATCCTAACGGATTAAGAGTAGGTGTTATTAAAGATTGGAATTCAAAATGGTATGCAGATAGCAAGAACTTTAGTGATTACCTTGTAGAGGATTATAAAATCCGTAATTATGTAAAAAGTAAATTATTTGTTAGCGGAATTTCAAAAATAGAAATAGAAAGAACAGCTAAATTTGTAAAAGTAAATGTATATACAGCTAAACCAGGATTAGTTATAGGAAAAAATGGAAACTTAGCTGAAGTATTAAAAAATGAACTTCAAAAAATGATAGGAAAAGATGTAAATTTAAATATTGTTGAAGTTAAAAATATTGATACAGATGCACAATTAGTTGCAGAAAATATTTGTAATCAACTAGAAAGAAGAATTTCATTCAGAAGAGCTATGAAACAAGCAATGCAAAAAACAATGAAAGCAGGAGCTTTAGGAATAAAAACATCAGTTTCAGGTAGATTAGGTGGAGCTGATATGGCTAGAACTGAATTTTACAAAGAAGGAACAATTCCTCTTCAAACTTTAAGAGCTGACATAGACTATGGATTCTATGAAGCAAATACAACTTATGGAAAAATAGGTGTTAAAGTTTGGATATATAAAGGTGAAATTCTTCCAGAAAAAAAATCTGATAAAGCAGAAAGGGGAGAAGAATAATGCCAGTAATGCCAAAAAGAACAAAATATAGAAAAATGCAAAAAGGTAGAAACAGAGGTAAAGCTACAAGAGGTACTGCTGTTAATGAAGGAGAATATGGATTACAAGCATTAGAAGCTGGATTAATAACAGCAAACCAAATAGAGGCTGCCCGTGTTGCATTAACTCGTTATATTAAAAGAGGTGGAAAAGTTTGGATAAAAATATTTCCAAATAAACCAATTACTAAAAAACCAGCAGAAACTCGTATGGGTAAAGGTAAAGGAGCACCAGAATATTGGGTTGCACCTGTAAAACCAGGAAGAGTTATGTTTGAAATAGCAGGAGTTTCAGAAGAAGTAGCAAAAGAAGCACTAAGACTTGCTGCACATAAGCTACCAGTTAAAGCTAAATTCCTAGCTAGAGAAAAAGAATTAGGCGGTGATGAATAAGATGAAGATAAATAAAATAAGAGAGATGTCTTCACCAGAACTTGAAAAAGAATTAGGCGAATTAAAAACAGAATTATTTAAGTTAAGATTCAGCCTAGCAACAAACGGATTAGATAATCCATTAAAAATAAAAGAAGTGAGAAGAGACATCGCTAAAATTAAAACTGTAATTAAAGAAAGAGAATTAAAAGAAAATAAATAATAAGAAAGGAGAAATCCAAAATTATGGAAGAAAGAAATCTTCGTAAAACATTAATTGGAATAGTTGATTCTAATAAAATGGATAAAACAATCGTAGTTAAAGTAGAAACAGCAGTTAGACATCCTATGTATAAAAAGACTATGAAAAGAACATATAAATTAAAAGCTCATGACGAAGAAAATATTTGTCAAGTAGGAGATAAAGTAAAAGTAATGGAAACAAGACCACTATCAAAAGATAAAAGATGGAGACTTGTTGAAGTTATGGAAAAAGCAATAAAGAAATAGAAAGTTAAATTTATAAAAGGAGGAAAAGCAAATCATGGTACAGCAACAAACAAGATTAAAAGTAGCAGACAATACTGGTGCAAAAGAAATTATGTGTATCAGATGTTTAGGTGGATCACACAGAAAATATTCTGAAATAGGTGATATAATAATTGCTTCTGTTAAAAGTGCTACACCAGGTGGTGTTGTAAAAAAAGGCGAAGTAGTTAGAGCTGTAGTTGTAAGAACTAAAAAAGGTGTAAGAAGAGCTGATGGATCTTACTTAAAATTTGATGAAAATGCAGCTGTAATTATTCGTGAAGATGGTACTCCAAGAGGAACTCGTATATTTGGACCAGTAGCAAGAGAATTAAGAGAAAAAGAATATATGAAAATATTATCTTTGGCACCTGAAGTTCTATAATGGTTGCAAGATATATTTAAAAATATAGAGCTAAAGTATAAAAAATCTTTAAAACAAAGAGGTGAAAATAAGTAATGAAAATAAAAAAAGGAGATACTGTTGAAATTTTATCTGGAAATGATAAAGGTAAAAAAGGTGAAGTTATGGCAGTTATACCAAAATCAGAAAAAATTGTTGTAAAAGGTGTAAATGTTAGAAAAAAACATGTTAAACCTAAGAAACAAGGTGAAGAAGGCGGAATTATTTCAAGCGAATGCGCTATAAATAGTAGCAAAGCAAATGTTATATGTCCAAAATGCAATAAAGCAACAAAAGTTGGATATATTGTAGAAAAAAATGAGAAAGTACGTGTTTGTAAAAAATGCGGAGCAAAATTGAAATAGAAAATAGAAAGGAGGATTTTAATCCAAATGGAACAATTAAGAGAAACTTATAAAAATGAAGTTATACCTGCAATGATGAAAAAATTTGAATATAAATCAGTTATGCAAGTTCCAAAATTAGAAAAAATCGTAATTAATATTGGATTAGGAGATATAAAAGATAATCCAAAAGCTTTAGATAATGCAATTAACGATTTAAGTATAATAACAGGACAAAAACCAGTTGTTACTACTGCTAAAAAATCTATTGCAGCATTTAAATTAAGAGAAGGTGCTAAAATAGGATGTAAAGTTACATTAAGAGCAGGAAAAATGTATGATTTTGCATATAAATTCTTTAATGTAGCATTACCTAGAGTTAGAGATTTTAGAGGTGTATCAGAAAATTCTTTTGATGGAAGAGGAAACTATTCAATTGGAGTAAAAGAACAACTAATATTCCCTGAAATCGAATATGATAAGATTGATAAAATAAGAGGTATGGATATTATATTTGTTACTACAGCTAAAACTGATGAAGAAGCAAAAGAATTATTATCTTTATTAGGAATGCCTTTTAAAAACTAGTGAAATTTATGAAAGGAGATTAAAATGGCTAAAAAATCATTAAAAGTAAAATGTGCCAAACAACAAAAATATAAAACAAGAGAATATAATAGATGCAAAATTTGCGGAAGACCACATGCATATATTAGAAAATTTGGAATTTGCCGTGTTTGCTTTAGAGAATTAGCTCATAAAGGCGAAATTCCAGGAGTTAAAAAAGCTAGTTGGTAAGATTATAAAATTTAGAATATAAAAAAGGAGGGTAAAAAAGTGAATATAACAGACCCAATAGCAGATATGTTAACAAGAATAAGAAATGCTAACAAAAATAAATTCAAAACAGTTGATGTTCCAGCATCAAACATGAAATTAGCTATTGCACAAAATTTGTTAGATGAAGGATATATCAAAGCATTTGAAGAGATAAAAAATGAAAATCAAGGAATTATTAGAATTACTTTGAAATATGATGAAAAAGGTAATAAAGTAATTTCAGGATTAAAAAGAATATCTAGACCAGGTTTAAGAATTTATGCTTCTAAAGATGAATTACCACAAGTATTAAATGGTTTAGGTACAGCTTTAATATCAACATCAAAAGGAATTATGACAGATAAAAAAGCAAGAGAACTAGGTGTAGGTGGAGAAGTTTTAGCTTACATTTGGTAATTATAAACAATAATTGAGTGAAAATTTTAGAAGGAGGAGAACTTAAAATGTCAAGAATAGGAAATAAACCTATTACTGTTCCAGATGGTGTTGAAGTTAAAATAGATGGACAAAAAATTACAGTAAAAGGGCCAAAAGGAACATTAGAGAGAGAAATACATAAAAATATGAAAGTGACTCTTGACAATAACACTATTAAAGTTGAAAGACCAAATGATGAAAAAGAAAATAGAAGTTTACATGGATTAACAAGAACTTTAATCAGTAATATGATTCATGGTGTTAAAGAAGAATTTACAAGAAAACTAGAAGTAAATGGTGTTGGTTATAGAGCACAAAAACAAGGCAAAAAAATAGTTTTAACATTAGGTTATTCTCATCCAGTTGAAGTTACAGAGCCTGAAGGAATAACTTTCGATGTGCCTAGTCAAAACGAAATAATAGTTAGAGGAATTGATAAAGAAAAAGTTGGTCAAACAGCTGCAGTTATTAGAACTAAAAGACCACCTGAAGTATATGGCGGTAAAGGTATCAAATATGCAGAAGAACATATCAGACGTAAAGAAGGAAAGGCTGGCAAAAAATAATAAACAAGTAACAAATAAAAAAACTTCGTATAGTGCAGAAAAATTTTGTAAAAATATTTTTAATATATTTATATATAGTTTTAAATATTTTACTTATTTTAGTAGCACTACTAGTTTTTAATTTGATACATGAAGTTGTTATAGAAAATTAATTGTTAACCAAAATAAAACGATATTATTAGAAAGGAGAAAGTTATGATTACTAAAACTGATAGAAAAGCTGAAAGAATGAGAAGACATAAAAGAGTTCGTAGAAAAATTTCTGGAACAGCAGATTGCCCAAGATTATGTGTTTATAGAAGTAATTCTAATATTTATGCACAAGTAATTGATGATGAAAAACAGACAACACTTGTAGCTGCTTCAACACTTGATAAAGAAGTAAAAACTAAAAAGGCAAATAAAGAAGCTGCAAGAGAAGTTGGAAAATTAATTGCTAAAAAAGCTGCTGAAAAGAAAATTACTACAATTGTATTTGATAGAGGCGGATATATTTATCATGGAGTAGTAAAAGAATTAGCTGAAGCTGCAAGAGAAGGCGGACTTAAATTCTAATTTGTAAGAAAGGAGAAACAAAGAGTTTCATGGAAGATAAAACAGTAGAATTAAAAGAAAAAGTAGTAGCTATTAACAGAGTTGCTAAAGTTGTTAAAGGTGGTAGAACTTTTAGATTTAGTGCAGTAGTTGTTGTTGGAGATGAACAAGGACGTATTGGTGTTGGAAATGGAAAAGCATCAGAAGTTCCAGACGCAATAAAAAAAGCTATTGATGAAGCTAAAAAGAATTTGATAGAAGTTCCTATCGTTGGAACAACAATTCCACATGAATTTGTTGGAAAATTTGGAGCTGCAACAGTTGTATTAAAACCTGGAGCAGAAGGTTCTGGTGTTATAGCTGGTGGTAGCGTTAGACCTGTTTTAGAACTTGCTGGATATAGAGATATAAAAACAAAAGTTATTGGAACAAATAATCCAAGAAATGTTGTATATGCTACAATTGAAGCATTAAAAAGCATGAACACTATCCAAGAAGTTGCTAAAAAAAGAGGAAAAAAAGTTTCTGAAATTTTATAATATATATTTTTATAAAATACTAGAAAAAAATATTTAAATATGATTAAATAATATATAAATTTATAATTAATACATAATAAGGAGGTGCAAAAATGGAATTAGGCGAATTAAAACCAGCTGTAAAGAAACAAACTAGAAGAAGAGTTGGACGCGGAATAGGATCTGGTTTAGGAAAAACATCTGGAAAAGGACATAAAGGACAAAAAGCAAGATCTGGCGGAGGAGTAAGAAGAGGCTTTGAAGGAGGTCAAACACCTTTATATAGAAGATTACCAAAAAGAGGATTTAAAAATATAAATGCAAAACAATATACTGAAGTAACATTAACTATGTTAAATCAATCAGAAGCAAAAGAAATTACAGCAGAAACACTATTAGCTGAAGGTATAATTGGAAAAATCAAAGATGGAATAGTTATATTAGGTACAGGAACAATTGAAAAACCAGTTACTGTAAAAGCTAAAAGATTTACAAAAACAGCTGCAGAAAAAATAGAAGCTGCAGGTGGAAAGATAGAGGTGGTATAAATTGTTAAAAACAATCGCAAATGCATGGAAAACACCAGAAGTTAGAAAAAAAATATTAATGACACTTTTACTTATAGTAATTTTTAGATTAGGATGTTTTATAGTAGTTCCAGGAGTTAATTCACAAGAACTAGCTGAACAACTTAAGAATTCTACTTCTACATTGACTGGATTAATTAATACAATATCTGGAGGAGCTTTTTCAAAATTATCAATATTTGCTATGTCAATAACACCATACATTACAGCTTCAATTATTATACAGTTATTAGCAATGATAATACCTTATTTAGAAAGATTAACGAAAGAAGATGGAGAAGAAGGTAGAAAGAAAATTGAGTTTTATACTAAAATATTAACATTAGTATTAGCTGCTGTAGAAGCAACTGGAATATATATTTCATATAGTATGAATTATTCTAGTGTATTCGTAAATGCAGGATTAAAAACTGCAACAGTTTTTGTTGTATCATTAGTTACAGGTACCTCAATTTTAATGTGGTTAGGAGATATAATAACTAATAAAGGAATAGGTAATGGAATATCTATGCTAATATTTGTAGGTATAGTTTCTGGATTACCACAAGGAATTAATCAAGTAATATCATTAGCATTTAGACCATTTTCAACAGCAAACTTTTTAATAGGTTTAGCTATTGTTTTAGGTGCTATATTATTAATAGCAGGAGTTGTATTTGTACAAGAAGCTGAAAGAAAGATTCCAGTACAATATGCAAAAAAAGTTGTTGGTAGAAAAATGTATGGAGGACAAAGTACTCATATACCAATGAAACTTGCTATGGCAGGAGTTATGCCAATAATATTTGCATCTTCATTTATGACATTTCCAGCAATGCTTATACAAATATTTAATCCACAAGCTATTACAGGTACAGGATTCTGGCATGGTTTATATCAATTTTCTATAGCTACATCAACATCACAAGGAATTGCTCCAATATTTTCAGTAGCAAATGCAATAATATACTTACTATTAATAGTAGGATTTACATATTTTTATACATATGCTACATTTAATCCAGCTGAAGTTTCAAACAATATAAAGAAAAATGGTGGATTCATACCAGGAATTAGAGCCGGAAAACCAACAAGTGATTATATTAGTTCAGTTTTAAGCAAACTAACATTATTTGGAGGATTTTTCCTAAGTTTAATTGCTATATTACCAATGCTTATTAGATTTTCAAGCTTAGATATAGCTTTTGGAGGAACATCAATACTTATTGTTGTTGGTGTTGCACTTGAAGTAATGCAACAATTAGAATCACAATTATTAGTAAGACATTATAAAGGATTCTTAGAATAAAAATTATAGATTGTTTAATAGGGATTTCGAAAGAAATTCCTATTAACAATATATTGTTATATAATGAAAAATAATAATTTTTTCACTATATAACAGTATATGATAAAAGTTAATTATACTGATTTAGTGTTTAACTAGAAAAAAATTTTAAAAGAAGGTGTCGAATATGGTTATTATAATGTTGGGAGCACAAGGAACAGGAAAAGGAACTGTTGCTGGATTAATCAGTAAGGAAACAAATTGGCCACAAGTTTCTACAGGTGATATTTTTAGAAAAAATATTAGTGAAAAAACAGAATTAGGAATTGAAGCTGATAAATATATATCAAAAGGAAATCTTGTACCAGATGAAATTACAGTACCAATGGTAAAGAATAGACTAGAGGGAAAAGATGTACAAAACGGAGTAATTCTTGATGGATTCCCAAGAACAATTTCACAAGCTGAAAAATTAGATGAAATTTTAGAACAAGAGGGAAAAAAGATAGATTTAGTATTAAATCTTACTACTCCAATGGAAGAAATAATAGATAGAATTACGACTAGAAGAGTATGTACAAACCAAGAATGCAAAGCAACTTATAATACAAAATTACATCCACCTAAAGTAGAAGGAATATGCGATATATGTGGAGCGCCTCTAAAACAGAGAGAAGATGATTCTGACCCAGAAGCAATAAAAAGAAGACTAGAAATATATGAAGAACAAACTAGTCCATTAGTTGAGTATTACAAAAATAAAGGCGTATTAAGAACAGAGATTGTAAGTACAACTGCTAACCATCTTGGAAAAGATGTAGCAGATGAAGTTTTAGCAGATTTAAGAAAATAAGCAAAATATACAGGAGATTTAAAAGTGGTTACTATAAAATCAAAAAAAGAAATAGAGCTAATGAAGACTGCGTGCAAGTTAACAGCACAAGTGCACGAAGTAATAAAAGATGCAATTAAGCCAGGAATATCTACATATGAATTAGATAAAATTGCTGAAAAATTTATAAGGAGCAATGGCGGAATACCATCAGAAAAAAATTATCCAAGTGGCATTCCTGGGGTACCAGATTTTCCAGGTTCAATATGTGCATCTATAAATGATGAAATAATACATGGAATACCTTCTAAAAAGGCAATTTTAAAAGAAGGTGATGTTGTTAGTTTTGACATAACAGCATATAAAAATGGATTTCACGGTGATGCAGCTAGAACATATATTGTTGGAAAACCAAACAATGAAGAAGATCAAAGATTAGTTGAAGTAACAAGACAAGCTTTCTTTGAAGGGATAAAATTTGCTAAGAAAGGTTATAGAATTGGTGATATTTCAAATGCAATATACGAATTTGTAACCAAAAATGGTTTTAGCATTTTAAGAGAATTTCAAGGACATGGAATTGGAAGAGAAATGCATGAAGATCCAGGTGTACCAAATTATGGGAAACCAGGAAAAGGAATGAGATTAGAACCAGGAATGACATTAGCAATAGAACCCATGGTAATAGCTGGAAACAAGGAAATATATGAATTAGATGATGGCTGGACAATTGTATCAAGAGATGGTTCAAATTCTGCTCACTATGAAAATACAATATTAATTACAGAAAATGAGCCAGAAATATTGACAATACCATAAAAATAATATATACTATATAAGCTTACTGTTTTCGATAATATAATAAAAAGCAGTAATTTAAGAGAAAAATCGGATTTTGGAGGAATAAAATTGTCAAAAGAAGATGTAATAGAAGTAGAAGGTACTGTTGTTGAAACTTTACCAAATACAAATTTTAAAGTTGAATTAGATAATGGACATCAAGTTTTGGCTCATATATCAGGAAAATTAAGAATGAATTATATAAAAATTTTACCTGGTGATAGAGTAAAATTGGAATTATCGCCATATGACCTTACAAAAGGACGTATAACTTGGCGTGCTAAATAAGAACCCAACTTATGTAGTAATACTGCATATTTTAATAAATAAACATCTAAGCGACTTTGTTATAAATGCTCGCTAGGAAAACATAACAGAATTTGGAAAATAAGAGGTGAAAAAATGAAAGTTAGACCATCAGTTAAAAAAATGTGTGAAAAATGTAAAGTAATAAAAAGAAAAGGAGTAATCAGAGTAATCTGTGAAAATCCTAAACATAAACAAAGACAAGGCTAATAATTATTTTTAAGGGCTAATACTTTAGTATAGCCCATGTTGTTTTGTAAATAGATATAAAAACAGTTAGCGGCTGATTTTGTTTTTATATTTATTAAATAAATATACAATCCAGTTTAATTACATTTCAAATATACTAATTAAACTATAAAAAATTAATATAATTTTGGAGGTGCAAAATTTATGGCTCGTATAGCAGGAGTTGACTTACCTAGAGAAAAAAGAGTAGAAGTTGGACTTACATATGTATATGGTATAGGTCTATCTAGTTCTCAAAAAATCTTAAAGGAAGCTGGAATTAGTCCAGATACTAGAGTAAAAGATTTATCTGATGATGATGTAAACAAAATAAGAAAAGCAATGGAAAATTACAAAGTTGAAGGTGATTTAAGAAGAGAAGTTGCTTTAAATATTAAAAGACTTACAGAAATTGGATGCTATAGAGGACTAAGACATAGAAAAGGATTACCAGTTAGAGGTCAAAGAACGAAAACTAATGCTAGAACAAGAAAAGGTCCTAGAAAAGTAGTTAGCAGAAGCAAGAAAACAGTATAATTTATATGAATAAAATTTAAATATTGATAATTTTTAAGGAGGAAAAGCAAGAAATGGCTAAAAATGTAACTAAAAAACCAGTAGCAAGAAGAAATAGAAAAAACATTGAAAACGGATCAGCACATATTCATTCTACTTTTAATAATACAATTGTTACAATAACAGATGTTCAAGGTAATGTTATATCTTGGGCAAGTGCTGGTGGACTTGGATTTAAAGGTTCAAGAAAAAGTACACCATTTGCAGCAGGTCAAGCAGCAGAAACAGCAGCAAAATCAGCTATGGAACATGGATTAAAAAATGTTGAAGTTTATGTAAAAGGTCCAGGTTCAGGAAGAGAAGCTGCAATTAGATCATTACAAACTGCTGGATTGGAAATTACAATGATTAAGGATGTAACTCCAATACCACATAATGGTTGCAGACCACCAAAAAGAAGAAGAGTATAAAATAAAGATTAAAATAAAAAATAATAGAGAAAGAGGTGTAATTTTTACATGGCTAGATATAAAGACGAACAATGCCGTATTTGCCGTAGAGAAGGCCAAAAGCTATTCCTAAAGGGAGCTAGATGCTATTCTGATAAATGTAGTGTAACTAGAAGAAATTATGCTCCAGGAGAACATGGTCAAAAAAAGGCTAAGCTTTCTGAATACGGAACACAATTAAGAGAAAAACAAAAAACAAAATCATTTTATGGTGTAGGTGAAAAGCAATTTAGGGGATACTTTGAAATAGCATCAAACAAAAAAGGTATCACTGGTGAAAACTTATTACAAATATTAGAAAGTAGACTAGATAATGTAGTTTATAGATTAGGATTTGGAGCTTCAAGAGCTCAAGCTAGACAATTAGTAACTCATGGAAATATTGAAGTAAACGGAAAGAAAGTTGATATTGCTTCATATTTAGTAAAAGAGGGAGATATAATTGCTATAAGAGAAATTAGAAAAGACAATCCTATTGTTAAAGAAAATATTGAAGCTAATACTGTAAGACCTTTACCAGAATGGTTAGAAGTTGACAGAGAAAAAATGTCAGGCAAAGTTGTAAGATTAGCAAATAGAGAGGATATTGATTTACCAGTTGAGGAACACTTAATAGTTGAGTTATATTCTAAATAATAAATTAAGAGTACAAATTAATATTTTCATTTTAATACAATTAATAATAGAAAATATAAAAGAGTCGAGGAACTAAAAATTTCTCAAAATGGAGGTAAATAAATGATAGAATTTGAAAAGCCAAACATCGAATGCTTAGAGACAGACGAAAAAAGGAATTATTCAAAGTTTGTATGTGAACCATTAGAACGTGGTTATGGAATGACTATTGGAAATTCATTAAGAAGAATTTTATTATCATCACTACCAGGAGCTGCTATTACAAGTGTTAAGATTGATGGAGTTGTTCATGAATTTTCTACTATTCCAGGTGTTGTAGAAGATGTACCTGAAATAATAGTTAATCTAAAATGTGTTAGACTAAAAATGCATGAAATGGAAGATAAATCTATCAGTATTGACTTTAAAGGACCAGGAGAAGTAACAGCTGGAGATATAATAACAGATAGTGGTATTGAAATATTAAATCCAGAATTACATATTGCTACAGTAGAAAAAGGTGAATCATTACATATGGAAATGACTGTTGCAAGAGGTAGAGGATACAATACGGCGGATAAAAATAAAACAGAAGATATGGCGTTAGGTACATTACCAATTGATTCAATATTTACACCAGTTAAGAAAGTTAATTATAAAGTTGAAAATACTAGAGTTGGACAAAGAGTAGATTATGATAAATTAACAATAGAAGTTTGGACAGATGGAAGTTTAAAACCTTTTGAAGCTTTGAGTTTAGCAGCAAAAGTTATGACAGGTCATTTAGAATTATTTATTGATCTATCAGAAACTGCAAAAAATACTCAAGTAATGGTTGAAAAAGAAGAATCTAAAAAAGAAAAAGTATTAGAAATGCCGATAGAAGAACTAGAATTATCAGTTAGATCATATAACTGTTTAAAAAGAGCTGGAATTTCAACAGTAGAAGATTTAACTAATAAAACTCAAGAAGATATGATGAAAGTGAGAAACTTAGGTAAAAAATCATTGGATGAAGTTACTAATAAATTAATTGATTTAGGTTTAAACTTCTCTTTTAATGAAGACTAATTAAAAAAGGAAGGTGAGATAAAAGTGGCAGGTACAAGAAAACTTGGAAAACCAACAGATCAAAGAGTAGCTATGCTAAAAACACAAACAACAGATTTATTTCTAAATGGAAAAATTAGAACAACTGAAGCTAGAGCAAAAGAAGTAAAAGCTATAGCTGATAGTATTATAGCATTAGCAATAAAAGAAAAAGATAATTTTGAAGAAGTTGAAGTTAAAGTAGTTAAAGCAAAATTAGATAATAAAGGTCATAAAGTTACTGAAAAAGTTACAAGTAAAAATGGTAAAGAATATTTAAAAGTTGTTAAAGAAGAAAAAATGGAAAAAAGACAAAAAGATTTACCAAGTAGATTAAATGCTAGAAGAAAAATAATGAGAAAAGTTAATAAAGTTAGCAATACTGATATAATGGCAAAATTATTTGGAGAAATTGCTACAAAATACGCAGACAGACAAGGTGGATATACTAGAATATTAAAATGCGAAAATCGTAGAGGAGATAATGCAACAGAAGTTATTTTAGAATTAATATAAAAGAGAAACGGGCAACCGTTTTTTTTTTTTTTTTATAGGAAAGTTATACTTTTTATATAAAAAAATTTACATTGCACAGAAAAATTGCTAAAGCAATTTTTCGCGGACGAACAAAGACGCGGATTTTAAAATGTAATA
>CANPZM010000045.1 GCA_947589065.1 uncultured Clostridia bacterium | reverse complement strand
CTTAAAAGATTAGGATTTGATAAAGTATTTGATACAAATACAGGAGCAGATTTTACAATAATGGAAGAAGCAAATGAATTTGTTGAAAGAATTTCAAATGGTGGAGTTCTACCAATGATAACATCATGTAGCCCTGGATGGGTAAGATATATAGAAATGAATTATCCAGAACTATTACCACATCTATCAAGTTGCAAATCACCACATGAAATGTTTGGAGCAATTATAAAATCATACTTTGCAGAAAAAGAAGGAATAGATCCAAGCAAAATATACGTAGTATCAGTAATGCCATGCATAGCAAAAAAATTTGAAAGACAACGCGAAGAAATGAAAAACGAAAATGGATTAGATGATGTAGATAACGTAATTACAACAAGAGAATTAGCAAGAATGATAAAACAAGCTAATATAGAATTTAATAAATTAGAAAATACAGAATTTGATAGTCCAATGGGAGAAGCAACTGGAGCAGGAGCAATTTTTGGAACATCAGGTGGAGTTATGGAAGCTGCATTAAGAACAGCACAAGATACACTTACAGGCCAAGATTTAGATAAAATTGATTTTGAGCTTGTAAGAGGAGCAGACGGAATAAAGAAAGGAACAGTTGAAATTGCTGGAAAAGAAATAAAAGTAGTTGCAGCAAGTGGATTAGGAAATGCTCAGAAAATTATGGAAGAAATCAAAAATGGAAAAGCAGATTATCAA
This sequence comes from uncultured Clostridia bacterium, assembly GCA_947589065.1. Lineage (GTDB taxonomy): Bacteria > Bacillota > Clostridia > TANB77 > CAG-508 > UMGS1994. Next base: position 14,788 of record CANPZM010000045.1, on the reverse strand, counting down.
TTTGTAGAAATAATGGCATGTCCAGGTGGATGCATAATGGGTGGGGGACAACCAATAAAAACATCTAAAGAAAGAATGGAAAAAGATATAAGAAAACTTAGAGCAGAATGCTTATACAGCATTGATGAAAAAAGCACAATTAGAAAATCACATGAAAATCCAGTTTTGAAAAAAATATATAGTGAATTTCTAGAAAAACCAGGAAGTCATAAAGCACATCAATTATTACATACTCATTATACAAAAAGAGAAAAATACAATTTTTAATATCACAACATTTTCAAAAATATAAATAAATTTAATATATTTAAAGGTAGAAAGCTATAAAAAACTTTCTGCCTTTTTTTACAGGAAAAATTAAAATTATAATATATGTAAATTTTAGGTGGGATGATAAAAAAATCATAAAAAATGTTGAATTATATCATAATATTGTTTATAATAATAATGTCGTAAAATTTATTAATTTATAATTGTCAAAATAGGGGTAAAATATAAAAAGAAACTATAAAAATTAAAAATTATATGACACTTACATACTAAGGTTTTATACCAATAATTGAGGCTATAAAAATAAATACACAATTAATATAAATATAACATTAACTAATTTTTGAGATAAAATATAACATAAGAATTTTAAATTTTGACATTAATTTGGAAAAAAATTATTGAATAAGTATAAATAGAGTGCATAAATGAATACATTAACTACAGGTTAATGCTTATTATGCTGAATATACATAATTTTACGCTAAAAAAGCATATATAAAGGATTAAGAGATGTTCAAAAAGGCAGTAAAATCCAAAAAACAATAGAAGTAAGGGTTGAAAAAATGAGAAAAAAGAAGCAAAAGATATATCTAATAATAAAAAGAATAATGGATTTAATTTTTGCAATATTGATGTTGATAATATTTGCAATACCAATGATTATCGTAGCAATAGCAATAAAAAGTGAAGATGGAGGAGACGTATTATATAAATCAAAAAGAGTAGGAAAAGATTTAAAAGAGTTTTGCCTATATAAATTTAGGTCAATGAAGATGGAAAGAAAAGAATTAGAAAGTAATCTAACACATGACGAAATGGTAACAAAAGTAGGAAAATTCATAAGAAAAACAAGTTTAGATGAACTTCCACAATTAATAAATATTATAAAAGGAAACATGAGCTTTATTGGACCACGTCCATGGATTCCAGAATATTATGAATATTTTACAGACGAACAGAAGAAAAGAGCAAATGTACTTCCAGGAATATCAGGATTAGCACAAGTTAATGGAAGAAATGGAATAAACATATTTGAAAAAATAGACTATGATTTACAATATATTGAAAACATGGGAATTATACAAGATGTAAAAATTGTATTTGCAACAATAAAAGCAGTTTTCTTAAAAGAAAATGCAGAGATAACAGAAGAAGAAATAAAATGTGAGATACGAAATTTGAAAGAACAAAAATAAACAAAGGTAGGAATTTTATATGAAAAAAGTATTATTTACAGCTACAGTAGATTCTCATATAAAACAATTTCATATTCCGTATTTAAAATGGTTTAAAGAGCAAGGATATGAAGTACATGTCGCAACTAATGGTGAAGAAACAATTCCATATTGTGATGTCAAACATAATATTTCATTCGAAAGAAGCCCTTTTAAAATAAACAATTTAAAAGCAATAAAACAATTAAAGGAAGTTATAGAAAAAGAAAATTTTAATATAATTCATTGTCATACACCCATGGGAAGTGTAGTAACTAGATTAGCTGCAAAGAAATATCGAAAAAAGAACAAAACTAAAGTAATATACACAGCACATGGTTTTCATTTTTATAAAGGAGCGCCAATACATAATTGGCTTATTTATTATCCAGTCGAAAAAAGTTTATCAAAGTATACAGATTGCATAATTACAATAAATGAAGAAGATTATGAACTAGCAAAAAAACATTTAAAAGCTAAAAAAATAGAACTAGTTCATGGTGTTGGAGTAGATAAAAATAAATTTAATTTTGTGATGACTGAAAATGAAAAAAAAGCACTACAAAAAGAATTTGGAATAAAAAAAGATGACTTTGTAATCATCTATGCTGCAGAATTGAGCAAAAGAAAAAATCAAGGAATGCTAATGAAAGCAGTAAAGGAATTAAATGAAAATGGAATAAAAAATATTAAAGTTTTGTTACCAGGTTTAGATTCAATGAATGGATATTATCAAAAACTATCTAAAGAATTAGAAATAGAAGATAATATTAAATTTTTAGGATATAGAGAAGATATACCAAAATTAATGAAAATATCAGATGTAGCAGTATCAACTTCTAAACAAGAAGGATTACCAGTAAATATTATGGAAGCTATGTTTTCAAATCTACCAGTTATTGCAACAAACTGCAGAGGAAACAGAGACATAATTAAAGATAACCAAAATGGATATCTTGTAGAAATAGGCGATATATCAAAACTAAAAGAAAGCATACATGCATTATTAAAAAATAAAGAAAATACAGAAAAAAATACTGATTATATAAAAAAATATGAACTTAACAATATAATAAAAGAAATGGAGAACATATATAATAGTGAAATATAAATTAAAAAAAATATTAAAAATGATAAAATGTGCTTTACTTTATATTTTTTATTATATTTATTGCAAAATAAAAAAAATAAATAATGATGATATATGGTTAATTTCTGAAAGAGGGACAGACGCACGAGATAATGGATATTTCTTCTATACATATATAAAAGAAAAGTATAAAAATATTAATGTTAAATTTGTAATTGATAGAAAATCAGTAGATTCTAAAAAAATAGATAGTAACGACATAGTGCAATATGGTTCTAAAGAACATTTTATATTATTTTTAACAGCAGGAAAATTAATAAGCACACATATTATGGGATTTTCGCCAGATATGAGTTTGTTTTGGAGATTTGACAGATTTAATATATTAAAACTAAAAGGTAAAAAAATTTTTTTACAACATGGTATTACATCAAACGCTGTAGGTTCACTAAAAAAAGAAAATTCAAAATTAGATTTAATTACTAGTGCAGCTAAACCAGAATACAACTATTTAATAAGTAATTTTGACTATGATGAAAAAGTTGTAAAATACACTGGATTTGCTAGATACGATTGGCTAGAAAGCAAAGAAAAGAATCAAATAGTAATAATGCCAACATTTAGAAAATGGTTAAATTATGTAGAAAATTTTGAAAACACAGAGTATTTTAAAAAATGGAATAGCTTATTAAACAATGAAGAATTTATAAAATATATTGAAAATGAAAATATTACAGTATATTTTTATCCACATTTTGAAGTTCAAAAATACATAAAAAGTTTTAATAGTAAATCTCACAATATAGTAATTGCTGATTTTGAAAACTATGATGTACAAAAATTATTAATAGAATCCAAAATACTAATTACTGATTATTCTAGTGTCTTTTTTGATTTTGCTTACATGAAAAAACCAGTAATTTATTATCAGTTTGATAGAGAAGAATTTCAAAGCAAACATTATCAGAAAGGATATTTTAATTTTGAAGATAATGGATTTGGCTCGGTTTGCTTTAAAGAAGAAGATGTAGTAAAAAGCTTGTTAAATAATGATTTTTCCATTTATTTAGAAAGAAACAATAAGTTTTTTGAAATAAGGGATAAGAAAAACTGTGATAGGATATTCAATGAGATAACAAAACTATAGAATTATCAGATAGAATCAGCATATATAATAATTAACTTAAACAAGCAATAGAAGGAGAAAAATATGTTTCTTGTCTTAATATTTATTTGCATACCAGTCTTAGGTTTGCCTGTTTATTTAAGATTTTATTTTTGTGATAAAGAAAAAAGAGGAATACTATATTCATTATTAATAGGATTTGCTTTAGGATTGATAGCATATTATTTTATTCCACCATTTGAATACGACTTATTTAGGCATCATCATGCTGTCATCAGACTATCTAATCTTACATTTAGTACAGCCATATCACTATATAAAACTTTTGAATTAGAAATAATACCATTTTTATATAGCTTTATTATTTCAAAACTTAATAATATTGATTTATTACAATTTTTTATTGTATCTATTGGATATTCAATATTATTTTATATGCTATACGATTATAGAAAAAAAATTGAAATTAATGATATCAATTTTCTAATTATTGTTTTATTTACAATATTTGGCTTTTTAGCACTAAACTTTATTAGTGGATTATACTGCTATATTGCAATCATAGTGTTTGCTTTTGCACTTTATAATGAATATATTAAAGAAAAAAATAAAATATTATCATATATTCTTTATGTATTAACATTATTCATGCATACTTCTATGTTTTTCCCTTTTGCTATATTAGTAGTATACAAAATCTTTAAAAATAAATTAAATGCTAAAAATTTAACAATCTGTATAGCCTGCGTAATATTTGCAGAATATATATTATTATTTCTTAGTTCAGTTTTAAATGTAAGCTTTATAGACCAGATAAATACAATGTATAGACACTATATTAGTAGAAATGGTTCTATGAAAAAATTGTATTCTGGAACAGTTGCTTTTGTTGAAATCACTAAAATAATTATGACAATAATTTGTATAGTACTTCAAAAAGAACGCAAGAAAACAGAAGGAATAAATGGATATATAATATTATTAACAATACTTACAACATTAATGCTGCAGAAATCTATTGTAATGATTAGATTTGCAATGTTAATACAATTCCTGGGAATTGTTCCTATGGCAGATTTCTTAAAAGTAGATTTAAAAGAACAAGATAAAATGCATAAGCTAATATATTTTTCAATAGTAGCTTTATGCATGATTTATATTGCCTACTTTTTTAGGATATTTATTTTTCAAAATTTCGGAAACTTTTTTAACAAAAAAATATACAGAGACATTTTTACAATATTAAGGAAGTGATATACTGTGAAAATTTTACAAGTGAACAATACAATGAATATTGGTGGCATTGAGTCATTTATTATGAATGTATATAGAAAAATAGATAAAGAAAAATATGAATTTATTTTTTTAACATACAACAATGAAAAATATTATTTTGAAGATGAAATTCTTGAATTAGGAGGTTCTATTTTAAGAATTTCAAATCCCAATAAAGTTTCAATTTTTAGACATGTAAAAGAACTATATAATGCAATAAAAGAATCCAAAGCAGATGTTGTTCATTGCCATACACATTTTAATTGCGCGTATGTGTTGCTAGCTGCAAAACTTGCTAAGGTTCCTATAAGAATATCTCATTCTCATTCTACATACGCATTGCTAGAAAAAAATCCATTAAAAAAAATAAAAAGAGCTATTGCAAGAGTTTTAATTAATAATTTGTCAACAGAAAGATTTGCATGTAGTCAGGAAGCAGGAAAAGCATTATATAAAAGAAAAGACTTTATAGTTATTCCAAATGGCATAGACATATCAAAATATAAATACAATGAAGAGGCAAGAAAAAAATTAAGAAAAGAACTAAACATTGACAAAAATGAACTTGTAATTGGACATGTAGGAAGGATTAGTAAAGTCAAAAATCATAGTTTTTTAATAGATGTTTTTTCAAGACTATTAAAACTTAACCAAAACTGCAAATTAGTATTAATAGGAGATGGAGAAAAAAATTTAGTTGATGAATTGAAAAAACAAATTACTAAACTAAATATTGAGGACAAAGTTATTTTTTTAGGTAATAGAAATGACACATATAACCTTTTGAATGCTTTAGACATATTTGTATTTCCATCTATATATGAAGGAATACCATTAGCATTAATTGAAGCTCAGTGCAATGGGTTACCTATAATTGCAAGTGATATTATTTCTAAGGAAGTAAAAATAACAGACTGCTTATTTTTTTACTCATTAGAAAAAAAAGAAGAAGAATGGGCAGACTTTATTTACAAGCATAAAGACAATAAGAGAATTGATACTTTGAAAGAAGTATCAAAATCTAACTATAGTATAGAAAAAGCAATAGATATTTTAAAAAAATATTATAAATAGGACGGTAATTACATGAAATCAACTGTATCTATTATTATTCCAGTATATAATGTAGAAAAATATATAGATAGATGTATAAAAAGTGTTATAAATCAAACATATGAAAAATTAGAAATCATTTTAATAGATGATGGTTCTCCAGATAATTGTCCTGAAATATGTGATAAATGGAGCCAAACAGATTCTAGAATCAAAGTTATACATAAGAAAAATGGCGGACTATCTGATGCAAGAAATGCAGGACTTTCAATTGCAACAGGGAAATATGTGTTATTTGTCGATTCAGATGATTGGATTTCTAATAATATGGTAGAAAATATGGTACAAGCCATGGAAAACAATGATGTTGATATAGTAATATGTCAATATATAGTAGCATATGAAAATGGAGAAGAAAAAAATTTAAAAACTGAAGTTGGAGAAAGAATATTTGATTCTAAAGAAGCTTTAAGACTATTACTACAAAATACAATTATTACAAATCATGTATGGAGAAAATTATATAAAAGAAATCTAATAAAGCCTAATATATTTCCAGTAAACAGAAATTATGAAGATATATATACAGTCGCTGATTTTTTTATATCATGCAATAAAATTATGTATCTAGATGATGCATATTATTACTATTTTCAAAATGATATGGGAATAACTAAAACTTTTGTTATAAAAAACTGTAATGATTATTTAAATGCAAATAAATACAGAAATAAAGTAATTCTAAAAAAATACCCAGAACTGAAAAAAGATATAAAAAAATCGATGAAAGAAACAAAAAAGATTATCCACAGAAATTATATTATTACAATATTGAAAAAAATGCATTTATATGAAGGCTTGGAGAAAAAGTATAAATTGTTAAAGAATAGAAATAAAAGTTAAAAAAGTCAAATGAAACTTATGCATTAGAAAGGAATGAAAATAAATATATGAAAACAAGTATTCAAAAAACAATAATCAGACTTAAATATATTTATTGGGAATTTAGATTAAACTTTGTAAATATTATAAAAAATAGAAAATTAAAAGTAGAACTTGATAAACATAGTAAAAAAGTATTTATTTTTTTAGCTGCTGATTATGGTAATATTGGAGATGTTGCTATAACATATGCACAAAAAAAATATATAGAAAATCTATTACCTGATTATGAGGTAGTTGAAGTTCCATTAAAATTAACTAGAGCATATTTACATAAAATAAAAAATAAAATATTACCAAACGATATAGTAACAATAGTTGGTGGAGGAAATATGACAAATAGATATGACTCCATTGAAGAAAATAGAAGAATGGTAATAAAAAAATTAAAAAATAACCCAATAATTTCTTTTCCACAAACAATTGAGTTTACAGAAGATATAAAAGGTCAAGAAGCATTAAAAAGAACTCAAAAGATATATTCAAAACATAAGAAATTAGTATTAATAGCTCGTGAACCAATGTCATATAAAATTATGATAAAACTATTTCCAAATAACAAGGTATTATTAACACCAGACATAGTTATGTCACTAAAAGAAAATATAAAAGTAGATGTGAAAAAAACTAATAACATTGGAATCTGTTTAAGAGATGATAAAGAAAAAATTTTAAGCATAGATATACCTAAAATAATAGAACCTAAATATAAGAACTTTACTGAGAAAATGTCAACACACATAGGCGAAAGTAATTTTTTCTATGAAAAAAGAGAAAAGCACATATTTGATTTACTAACTAAAATAAAAGAAAAAAAATTATTTATAACAGATAGATTGCACGGAATGATTTTTTGCTATATTACCAAAACCCCTTGTATAGTGTTTGATAATGACAATCATAAAATAAAGGAAACTTATGAAAAATGGTTGAAAGAATGCAATTATATTAAATTACTAGATGAAGAAGAAGGTAAAAATATAAATAAATATATAGAATATATGTATAATATTCAAATACAAGATACTAATGTTCGTAAAAAGTTTAGTGAACTTGATAATTTATTAATAGAACTAAGAAAATAGGAGTTGTTATTAACTTATGGTTAAAATAAAAAGATTTATAGAATGTTTAATTCCAGTAACTGCTTGCAACTTAAAGTGCAGTTATTGTTATGTTATCCAAAGAGATAATAGAACTTTAAAAATACCAGACTTAGACTATCCAATTGAACAGATAGGCAGAGCCCTATCAAAAGATAGATTTGGAGGAACCTGCTATTTCAGCATATGCGGTGCAGGTGAAACTCTTATGCCTAAATATATAGTAGACTTGGTTAAAGAAATATTAAAACAAGGACACCTTGTTAATATAACAACAAATGGAACATTAAATGATAGATTTGACGAACTTGTAAAAATAGATTCAGACTTACTAAAAAGATTAAATTTATCATTCTCATTCCATTATTTAGAACTTAAAAGAACTAATAAATTAGATGATTTTTTTAACAATATAAATAAAATAAGAAAGGCTGGAATTTCATTTGTATTACAGCTAAATTTATGTGATGAATATATACCACATATAGAAGAAATAAAAAAGATATGTTTAGAAAAAGTTGGAGCATATCCACAAATTGCTGCTACGAGAAAAGAAATTAATCTTAAAGATAATATTGAACTATTAACAGAACTTAGTGATGATGAATATATAAAAAAGGGAAAAGAATTCAAATCACCACTATTTGATTTTACAATAAAGAATTTTAATGTAAAAAGAAAAGAATTTTGTTATGCAGGAGATTGGAGTTTTGTTCTAAATCTAAAAACAGGACTATTATCAAAATGCTATGGCACTGGATTATCAAGTAATATATTTGAAAATCCTGATAAAAAAATTAAATTTGAAGCTATAGGAAAAAATTGTAAATCTAGATTTTGCCTAAATTCAAGCCATTTTATGTCACTTGGGGTTATACCAACAATAGAAACACCAACATATGGAGAATTAAGAAATCGAAGTGAAGCAAATTGGTATCAATCAGAAGAAATAAAAAGTGGACTTAATTCAAAACTAAACGAATCTAATGCAGAATACTCTAAAATTAAAAAAATATATGTTACTACCAAATATAAAATTATATTTACAGCAAAAAATATTCTTAGACCAATAAAAAACGTAGGCAATATCAAAAAAATGCATAAATAAAAGAAGAAAATGTAAAAAAGAACATTAAATTTATAAAAAGATTGGACAATAAAAATATGAGTGAAAGTAGGACTAAAAATTCATTTAAAAATATAATATTTAACAATATTTATCAAATACTAGGAATTGTCTTAAATTTTGTTGTTAGGACAATTTTTATAAAAACATTAGGTGAAAAATTTTTAGGAATTAATGGGCTATTTACAAATATATTATCAATATTGTCTTTAGCAGAACTAGGCGTTGGAACAGCTATGATTTATAGCATGTACAAGCCAATAGCAAATGATGATAAAGACAAGCTAATTCAATTAGTTAGTTATTATCAAGTTTTGTATAGAAGAATTGCAATAATAATATTTGTTATAGGAATAGTTATAGTTCCAATATTACCATATATAGTGAATGTTGACATAGAAATAAGATCAATACAAATCTATTATCTATTATATTTATTAAACTCAGTATCTTCATACTTATTATTATATAAAACCTCAATAGTTATAGCTAGTCAAAAAGAATATATAATAAAAAAATATGATATATTTTTTCTAATTATACGAACTATATTACAAAGTATAATTTTAATAAAATATAACAACTATATTTTATACTTGGTCATACAATTACTTTCAACAATAATGGCCAATATATTAAAATCTAGAAAAGCAGAAAAAGAATATAGTTATATAAAAAATAAAAGTGAACTACCAGAAACAGATAAAAAGGAAATATGGAAAAATATAAAATCCTTATTATATTATCAAATAGGGAATACTATGCTAAATAACACAGATAATATTTTAATTTCCGTAATATTAGGAACAATATTTGTTGGGTACTATTCAAACTATAGTATGATCATTACTGCTATTGCTGGTATTTGTGCCCTAATATTTACATCACTACAATCCAGCATAGGAAACTATAACATAGAAAGTAGTAGTGAAGAAAAATATATATTATACAAAACATTAAACTTTTTAGCATTTATCGTATATGGATTTTGCTCTATGATGTTTTTAATATTATTTCAAGATTTTATCACATTTTGGATTGGAAACCAATATTTGGTATCACAAGACGTGCTATATATAATAGTTCTTAACTTTTATATATGCGGAATATTATATCCTAATTGGTGCTTTAGATACACTACAAATTTATTTAACTCAGCCAAATATGCAATTCTTATTTGTTCTATATTAAATATTGTATTATCAATTATATTAGGATTAAAATTCGGAATGTTTGGAATTTTTATTGCTACTGCTATTTCAAGACTTTGCACAACATTTTGGTATGAACCATATATATTATTTAAAACTATATTTAAAGAAAAAGTTAATAAATACTTTACTAGCCAGTTACTTCATTTTGTAATTTTAATTGTATTATTTGTATTTATTAATAAAATATGCAGTCTAATAATAGTTAGCAACATTATACTAAGAATTATTCTTAAAGCTATTTGCGGAGGCTTGATATTTATGACTGTAAGCATACTTATGTTTAGAAAAAAGACAGAATATATTTTCTTAAAGGAAAAAATATATAACTTAGTAAAAAAGAACTAAAAATGTATAAAAGCAATAAAAATGGAGGAATAAATGGACAAAATAACTGAAAGACTTAAATCAAAAAATAACATCGAAAAAATTTTATTTACTATCTTTTTAATATTTTATGTAATAATAGGAGTACAAGTATTATGCAATCATAATTTAACTAGTCCAACAGAACTAATATTTAATACAGACACAATAAGAGTTATGAACGATATTTCTAGTATATCTGGATACCATGCCAGGCTATCAGTTCATCCACTTTTAGTCATACTTACACAGCCAATATACTTTTTATTAAATGGAATAATACATAATAAATTAATAACAATTGTAATAATGTCATCAATAGTAAGTGCATTATCAGTAACTATTATTTTTAAGATATTTCAAGTATTTTCAAAAAGTACAAAATTAAGTATAGTATTAGCAGCATGCTATGGAATAGCATTTACTTGTATGATTTTTACTGCAAATTCAGAAGTATATAATTATGCAACTTTATTCTTACTTTTATTATGGTATTTTATAATAATGAAAGTAAAAGATGGATGGAAGAAAAAATCAGACTTTATAATACTTATGGCACTAGGAATATCATCATTAGGATTTACAATTACAAATTACTTTATATTCTTAATTGCATGCCTAGTATTATTGTTATCCAAAACAGTTAAATTAAAAAAATTATTATTAGCTAATATAGCAATAATTCTATTACTAGTTGGATTAAGCTTTTTTCAAAAATGCATTTGGAGAAATACTCCACTTATTACAGCATTTTTTAATAGAACTGTAAAAGTTGAACAAACATATACAAATTACAATATTAATATACAATCAGTAAAAAATGTAATAAAAGATGATATATATAATCCTATAGTATCATCAGATGTAGAAGTAAAACAAAATAATCGCGGTTGGCAACAAGTAGTATTTAAGAGCATGAGCATTGAAAATAAAATAATAATAACAGCATTTCTTATAACAATATTAATATTCACGTTGAAAAACTTTAGAAAAAATTTAGCAATAAATATAGGTATAGTATTGTCTATATTATTCAATTTTGTATTACACTTACTTTATGGAAATTCTGAATGCTTTTTATACTCAATGCATTTCACGTATCTAATATTTATTTTATGTGGAATTAATTGTTTAAGTGAAGAAGGAAATAAACCAAAAAAATATATAGCAACAGTTATTGGATTATTATTGTTACTAGAAATTTTAAAGAATGGATATATATTTATAAAATTCTTACGATTATTGCATTTATATTTACCAATGAGACTATATGCTAAAAAATGTGGGATAATATTGACTTCTATTGCCACAGGAGTAGCTACTTTATTTGAAATAACATTATTTAATATTTTTGTATATTTTTGCAAAAAAATGTCAAAAAGCGAAGATATTTCAGATAAATATAAATATATAATATATCTATTTATACTTTTTACATTATTTGAATCAGTATTTATATGTACACAAACATTTAATGTATAATTCTACTGTTAAAAGGGGGAAGTATTTAAATTTGAAAACATTTATTGAATATCTAAAATTAATGAGAATACATCATTATATAAAAAATGTATTAATATTTTTACCACTTATATTTTCTGGAAAACTTTTAGATATTAATTTAACATTCATTACATTAATTGGAGCAATATCTTTTTCAATAATGTGTTCAGCAATATACATAATTAATGATATAGCTGATTGTAAAGAAGATAGAAAAAACGAGAGAAAGAAAAATAGACCAATAGCTTCAGGAGCAATTAGCATAAAAAAAGCAGGCATATTAGCGGTAATTTTAATTTTAACCAGTACAATTCTTAATATTTACATATCAAATAAACAAATTACAGAAACACCTTTGTTATCCTTTTCAGTTTTATGTGGATATTTACTTATGAACATAGCATATAGTTTAAAATTAAAACATATACCAATTATAGATATAACAATACTAGCATTTGGATTTGTATTTAGAGTAATATATGGAGCAACAATTACAGGAATATTAATTTCAAATTGGCTATACCTAACAGTTTTAGTATTTTCATTCTATATGGGACTAGGAAAAAGAAGAAATGAACTAAAACAAAACGGAAGCGAAGGAAGAAAAGTTTTAGAAAGATATAGTGAAAATTTTCTAAATAATAACATGTATATGTACATGACATTAGGTATAGTATTTTATTCATTATGGTGTATAGATATAAATAGTGCAATAAATTCCTTTATAAATGTACTATATACTGTACCAATTGTTATGATTATTTGTATGAAATATAATATGACAATAGAAGGCAAATCATCAGGAGATCCAGTAGATGTAATTTTTAGTGATAAAATTTTATTGGCACTTATACTAATATATTCCATAATAATGGCTGCAATATTATATATGTAAAACAAGATGGAGGTAAAACTTATTGAAAAAAGAACGAGAATCTAATATAGAACTACTAAGAATTGTTGCAATGCTATTAATAATAAGCTTTCACTACGTATATGAAAGTGGATATAAATTCATAGAACTAAATTATAATTCATTTATAGTAAAACTATTTTATCTTGTAGGAGAACTAGGAGTAAATATATTTCTATTAATAACAGGATATTTCTTAGTTAATGGAAAATTTTCTTGGAAAAAATTGATAAAATTAATATTAGAAGTTAATTTTTATTACATAATATCTTTAATACTATTTAATGCCAGAAACCTCGGGGGGGTACGGTTTAGCAACTATAATAAAAAAATATATATACTCTCTTCCAACAATTTTTAATGCTTACTGGTTTTTTACAATATACATCTTAATATATATTTTAAGTCCTTACTTAAATATTTTTATACACAATATTAATCAAGAAAAATACAAAAAATTTTTACTAACTATAATATTAATTTGGACAATTATACCTACGTTTTTTGGATTACGTGTAAACAGTACTGAAAAATTGTTATATTACAATAGACTTATTTGGGCAATAATAATATATTTTATAGGAGCATACATGAGATTATATTCTATAAAATTTTTAGAAAAACCAAAAACTAAAATTGTTGCACTTTTATCAGCAATTACAATGATTTTAGGAATTTTTGTAATATACAAATTCAGAAATTTTTTCGCAAAAATAGGAACAACAGAAGTCGCATATTTCTGGCAACCAAATAATATTTTTATGCTACTACTAAGCATTTCAACATTTAAAATATTTGCAGATTTAAAAATAAATCATAATAAAATTATAAATACATTAGCATCTACTACATTAGGAATATACTTAATACATGATGGACTACTAACCAAATATATTTGGAATAACATATTTCATACAAAAATACATCTAAACAGTAAATTTTCTATTTTTTACATCATAGGTTCAGCAATAACTATATTCATAGTAGGAGCATTAATAGATTTAATAAGGCAAATAATTGAAAAATATACAGTAAATAAAGCATTAAATTCAAAATTATACGAAAAAATTAAAAATAAACTAAGAAAAGGAGTAAAAAAAATAGAAGAGATTATTTAAAAATAAATAAAAAACCTAAAAAGCAATAAGGAGAATAGCCCAATTAGCTACTCTCCTTATTTTTTAAACATTCATAAATTCAATAAAATAAAACTTATGACTATCTAAATTAGAAACTATTTGTTAATCATTGAGTTTTCAGCTTGTTGTATCATTTTCTTAACCATGTTTCCACCTATTTTACCAGCATCTCTAGCTGAAATGTTTCCATTATAACCGTTTTTTAAATTAACACCAACTTCGCTAGCAACTTCATATTTGAATTTTTCTAATGAATCCATAGCTTCTGGAACTAATTTTCTATTACTATTGTTTGTCATGATATTCACCTCCATAGTTTAATTAAATATATCGAAAAAACAAATACGTTTTTTCAATATCTATGATATGTAAAAAATAAAAAAATAAACTGGAAATTTTTATATAAAATATTTGAAAAAAAAGTTGGTAATGTTATAATTAGTTCGAATTTAAT
>CANPZM010000044.1 GCA_947589065.1 uncultured Clostridia bacterium | reverse complement strand
GAGACCTAGAAGAAATAACAAAATTCTTAACTGAACAATATGTGGCTTTTACAAAATCCCCAGATGGAACGAAGAAAAAGAAAGCCAAGATAGTGGAAATGTAAAAAAGTCAACTGGGGAAGAAAAAGAATATACTAGGTTAAAAGAGTTCTTTTATGACTTTTTACTACCAATGGCAATTACTTTCGGTATGTCTACAAGAGAATTTTGGGAAGATGACCCAGAGTTACTTTGGGCATACCGAAAATCATATATGGACAAAATAAAGCAACAACAGGAATTAGATAATTTTAATGCGTGGTTAAATGGTTTGTATGTTTTTAATGCTGTAAGTGTAAGTTTACACAATGGCTTTGGAAAAGGTAGTTCAAAATCATATATATCAAAACCTTATGATTTTTCTAAAACAGCAGAAGAACGTGAAACAGAAGAAAGAGAGAATAGTATAAAAGAACAATTAAGACGTGGTAAAAAAGCATTAAGTAAAGGAGTAGATAAATAGGGCTGATTACAATGTTGGAAACTTAGAGAGTAAAGTAGAATTACAAGTAAATGAAGCAGTAAAATCAATAGATACATTGATTAGCTCTTTAGGTTCATTAAAATCTACTTTAAATGAAACAATAAATTCAACAAATACAAATAAATTAAAAAGTAATATAGATAGCTCTACCAAACAAATAGGAGCGTTGAGAAAGGCTCTTAATTTTGGTGGAGTTGCTTATGCGTTAAAAAAAGGTTGGAATACAATATCAGGTATTGCAAAAGCAAATATAGATATGATAGAAACAACAAACTTATTTGAAGTTCAAATGGGTAAAGTTGTTGACCAATATGGGAATTTAGATGAAGCACAAAGTACATATTATACCAGGGCTATGGCATTTCAAAATGAAATGAATGAAAAACTTGCAACAAATAAATCTGAAATGCAAAAATATCAAGCAATGTATTATGGAATGTTAAATTCACAATTAGGTAGTAAAAATAGAGACATTTCATATATGATGTCTGAAAGCCTAACAAAA
Source organism: uncultured Clostridia bacterium (assembly GCA_947589065.1). Taxonomy (GTDB): domain Bacteria; phylum Bacillota; class Clostridia; order TANB77; family CAG-508; genus UMGS1994. The sequence goes on along the minus strand of CANPZM010000044.1, from coordinate 14,935 downwards.
GCAGGATATGATATAGCTTCTTTATATAACTTAGATGTAGAAACTGCTATGAATAAATTGAAATCAGGATTAGCAGGTCAAATTGAAAGTTTAAGACAAATAGGTATAGATGTATCAGAAGCTTCTTTAAGTAGAATATTAGATGAAGTTGGAATTGATAGAAGTGTGCAACAATTATCTTATGCTGAAAAAGAAGTAGCACGTTATATAGCAATATGCCAACAAGCAGGAAAAGCACAAGGAGATTTTGCTCGTACATTTGAACAACCAGCTAATCAAATAAGAGTATTCCAAAATCAATTATTAGAACTAAAACAAGTAGCAGGTTCTTTTATAGTTAATGCATTTGGTGGCATTTTAGTATATGTAAATGCAATTATAATGGTCATAAAAGAGATAATAAAAAGTCTTGCAAGTCTTTTTGGATATAACCTAGATACTGGAGGAGTTACTTCATCATTTGGTGGAGTGGCAGATACAGTAGATGATATTGAAAGTGGATTAGGAAAGGCAACTAAGAAAGCAAAAGAGTTCAAAAAGCAATTAATGGGCTTTGATGAAATAAATAACATAGAACCACCAACACAATCTGCTGGAGGAGGCTCTGGTGGTGGAGGAATATCAGGAGGAATAGATGACAAATTATTAAATTCTCTAAAAGAATGGGACAATATGATGTCAAAAATTTCTGGTAAAGCTCAAGAAATAAGAGATAAGATACTTGATTGGTTAGGGGTAACAGATGGATCTTATACAAATTTAAAGAAAATATGGGAAGTTGTAAAAGAAATTGGAGCAGGTTTACTTGCTTGGAAATTTTCAAAAAAATTTTTAGATTTTCTACAAAATTTAGGAGTTTTGAAAAATATAAATGCTTTTCAAATGGCATTTGGTATTGGATTATCAATAACTGGAATATGGGCAATGTGGAATGGAACTAAAAGACTGCTTAATGGAGATATAGATATATTTAGTTTGCTAGAAACATTTTTAGGAATGGGAGCAGGAACTTTTGGAATTATTAATATATTGCGTAGTATAAAAAATAGCTCTGGAATGAAAATCTTTTCTTTAGGAGAAAGTCTTAAAATCGGTTTTGGAGTAATGCTTGCAATTCAAGGCTTTGAAGTAATGTTTGACGGAATAGAAAAGGGAGATGTAGGCAAAACCATATTAGGAGCAATAGAAGGAACTGGAGGGTTAGTAGTTTCAATAAAAACGTTACTTGGAAATACAAGTATTAAAGGTGCTATAAAAAATCTAGGAAGTTTATTTACAAATCTTGGTAAGAATGTAAAAACATTTGCAACAAAAGCAATATCAAATGTGTCTAGCTTTGGGATAATGACAGTTAGTTCGTTTAAAAATGCTAGAGCAAATGGATTGAGTTTTGGAAAGTCTCTTTTACAAGCAGGTAAAGATGCAGGAAGTTTTCTAGGTAAAGTACCTCGGAATTGTTGCTGGTTTAGCAGGAATAGCAGGAGGAAGTGCATTAAGTTATGCGACAATGAAGGATTTTACTAGCGGAACAATAGGTACTACAGAAGCAATAGTAAAATTAACTTCTGGATTAGGTTTAGCAACAGTATCTGGTGCTTTAGCAGGTAGTCAATTTGGAACACTAGGAACTATAATTGGTGGAGTTGCAGGATTAACCACATCAGCAATAACCGCATATATGGGATATAAAGACGGGATAGAAAGTCTTAATATACCAGTAACAACATTAACTGATGAAATAAAAGATTTGACAGAAGAATTAGATAATAATAGAAAAGCTCATGAAGATACAGTGAAATCAATTAAAGATACATGGGAAAATCAATTAGTAGAGGCTGAATATGCAGAAAAACTATCTCAACAATTAAGAGGTTTAGTTGATGCAAATGGTAAAGTTAAAGAAGGTAATGAAGAACGAGTTGAATTTATATTAAATGAATTAAATGATGCGTTAGGAACAGAATATAAGTTAAATGGAAACTTAATTACTAAAAATGGTGAGGTTGTTAAAAGTTATGAAAAATTGCAAGAAAGCATAAAAGATACAATTGAAGCAAAGAAAAAAGAAGCTGAACAAACAGCAATAACTGAACTGTACAAAGAGAGTATAAAGGAACAAATAAGATTAGAACGAGATAGAGCAAAAGCAAAAGAAGAATTTGCAAAAGCAGAAGCAGAATACAACGAATTAATGTCTAAAGGATTAAGTGATTGGACATTAGAACATGATGAAAGCTGTAAACAAATACTTCAAAATTATATTGATGTATCGGATACACTTAATAAAACAAGAGATGAATATTGGAAAGTAACAGATGATGTATCTTATTATTCTCAACAGATGACAGATAATATAGTTGAAAACACAGGGAAATTAAGCACAGAAATGATCACACAACAACAAGTTTCATCAGAAAAATTACAAGATATGGTGAAGACAAATGCAGAAACTTGGCAACAAACTTATGACAAATTAAATACGACACAACAATCTGCGATGTTAGCACAGTCTACAACACTAGATAATTGGTCTCCAACAATACAACAGAAATGGGCTGATATCGCAAATAATTCTGCAAATGATTTCTTAAATGGAATATCACAAGTAGAACCAGCTGTTCAAAATCAGATATTATCAAGTTTGACAACTACGGAAAACTTAACTCCGCAAATGGTAACAGCATGGGGAAACTTGTCTAATAAGTCATTTAAAGAATTTGCAAATGCTTTAAGCAAAGTAGAACCAGATGTTCAAGATGAAATAATGACATCTGTAACAAAAACAGAAGGATTAACTCCAGTTATGCAACAAGCATGGAGTGCTTTAGCTGAAACAAGTGAAGAAAGATTTAATAAGGCTTTAGACCCATTAGATGATGATACAAAAGGACAAATCTTAGCAAGCATAATTGCTGTAAATGGAATGAATGAAACTAATAGAAAAGCTTATGAAGCTCTTTCTGACAATGCAAAAAAATCATTTAATCAAGCAATGAGCAGTATGGACGAAGATGCTAGAAATAAAGTCCAATCTGCAATAAATGAAATATATAATAAACAAGGAGAAGCTGGAAATGCAGGTGGAGCGGTAGGTAGTAATGCACGAGGAAGTTTTGAAGGTAATTTAGGAGATACAACATCATCTGCAAACAATTTCTTAAGAGGTTTCTTGAATGTTGTTAGTCAATCTAATCCATTAAATATTTTAGGGTCTATAGGTAGATTAGCAAGTAGTTTCGTAAGCAAATTTAACAGGGGATTAGGTAATGCTTCTCCATCAAAGAAAACAAGAAAATCTGCAACGTATTTTATAGAAGGATTTAGTAGGCAATTAAATACATTAAAAAACAGTTCATTAGAACAAGTGCAAGAGTTGGCAGAAGAACTAACAGATAAATTTGATGATAATTTAGGAATAGCAGAATTAGGACAAGGTATAAAAATAAATAAAAAAGATTTTGCTGTAGATACAAATCAATACATAAATTATAGTGCAATAAAAGGACAAATCTTAGCACAAAGCCAAGTTAGTATTAATGAGAATATAGCAAGTAGGATAGCAGAAGCAAGTTATGAAGCATTTGTAAGAGCAATGAGAAATGAAGGTATAAAAGTAGATGTAGAAGCTAGAACAGATGAAGGAATTATATTTAAAAAAGTTCAAGATTCTGCAAGAGAATATACTATGCAAACAGGAGAACCAGCATTTGTATAATAAAAAAAGTCCTTTTTAGGACTTAAAACAATTTAAATTCTTTAACCATTACACCATCTTTTAAAGTAGTGTAAGTATGTGCTGGTATAAAATATCCGAAAATAAAACCAACAAGACATACAATAATTAAAATAGCAATTATAAAAATAGCAACTCTTTTACTTGCTTTGACTTCTTTTGTATATGTGTCATCATTTATAGGACAACCACAATTTGGACAAGTTGTTGCTTGGTCTGATATTTCTTTTCCACATTCTTTACATTTTATTAGTGCCATAGTAACACCTCCTAATTGTAATAATTATACAATAAATACCAAAATATTGCAATAGAAAAATTGAAAGGAGAGATAGAGTAGGTATGTAGAAAATCTTATAACAGTAGATGGAAAAGATTTAAGTAAATTTCTAAAAGATGAAGGATATGATGTAGAGTGGTATGATTTATCTTATGACAGTGGTAGAAATGCTAAAGGGTATATGCACTATAATCCCATAGCACAAAAATATAAGATAATTCTACATACTACATATCTTACACAAGAGGAATTTCAAGATTTTTTTAGTACAATAAGACCTTTAAAACAATATACAGTAAGATTTTTAAATCCCTATACAGGAGGAATGTCAACAGCAAATTGTTATAGAGGAGATAGAAAAGTAACAATGAAATGGAATAGAACAGATAAAGGGATTTTATATAATCCAACAGATATAAGCTTAATAGAATTGTAGGTGAAGAATAGGTATAAAGTAAGTGAAGCATTTAAGGAAAGTTGTAAAGCTAATATAGGATTAAATAGATATGGAAGAATACATGTTGTTGAAGATGACATAGATATTGTAGGTGAAAATTATGATGGTCAACTTATTAATTTTACAATAGAAGACAATTGCTATACAAAGGATACTTTCATAGGTACTACAGAAGCAAAAAAAATCACAGTTAATATATTAAATTCAGATGATGAAATAGATATTGAAGACAAAACTATTGAAGTATATGTAGGAATAGAAATAGATGGACAATTGGAGGAAATACCTTATGGTACATACATAATAGAAAAACCAGATAATAAAGAAATCCACAAAAAGACATCATTTACTGGATACGATTATATGATAAAGTTTAATGTTCCTTATGTACATGATGATACAATAATTTATCCTATAAAAATGAGTGAATTATTAATTAAATTGTGTAAACAAGTAGGTTTAGAATTAGGTAATACAGATTTCCCAAATGCCAATTACATGGTTTTAGGAAATCCATTTACAAATGAAGAAGATTGTAGAACAGTATTATCTAATATAGCACAATTAGCAGGTGGATTCGCCAAAATAGGCAGAGATAATAAAGTGTATATCAAGACATTAGATAATAGTGTATCAAATTTGTTGAGAGTAAAAGATGTGCATAATATGCCAATAAAAGATTTACATATATTCCCTATAAAAAGATTAGCTTCATTAGAAGAAACACTTGATGCACATACACATGAAGAATTAAGTGGGAATACTTATTTAGAAGATTTTACAAAAAATAAACAATGGGGTGAATTAAATTCTTTAGTATTATCATTGCAAAATGATGATATACAAGGAGAAAATACAGCAATGGTTGATGAGGAAAGTATTGCTGAATTTGGTTTGACTGAAATAAGAATAGAAAACCACCCATTTTTAATAAACGAAGCTGAAAGAGAAAAAGCAATAGTTGAATTATGGGAAAGATTAAAAAAATTAAAATATCTTCCCTTTAATACTTCATATTATGGTTTCCCATATTTAGATAGTGGTGATTTTATTTGTTTATATGATTCAAAAGACATTTATTATACAAGTTATGTATTTAATCACAAATTTACATATAATGGTGCTTTTTCTGGAAGTATAGGAGCATCTGCAATGACAAAAACACAGACAAAATATAAAAATACACAAAATATACAAAGTAAATTTAAAAGAGTAGAACGTAGTGTAGATAAAATAAATGGGAAAATAGAAGATATTGTAGAACAACAAACAGAAGTAGGAGAAAAATTAAGCAAACATGAACAAACAATAGATAGTATAAGAGATGAAGTAAGTAGTGTAGAAACAAAATTAGAAAATGATTATTCAACAACAGTAGAAATGAACTCTCTTATAGAACAAAAAGCAGATAGTATAACAAGTTCAGTAACAAGTTCGGTAACAACTTCAATGAATAATAAATTAAATAATTATTACACAATATCACAAACAGATAGTAAAATATCACAAACAGCTAGCAGTATAACATCAGAAGTAAACAAAAAAGTAAGCAATAGTGAATTTGGAACAAAAATCCAACAAAGTGCAACAGACATTCAGATTGCTTGGAATAAAATATCAAGTTATATACAATTTATAGATGCTTCTTTAAGAATAATGGACAGTAGTAGTAGAAAGTTATTGCAATTAGATAGATATGGATTATATTTATATGACACAGACGGAAGCACAAATAAAATGATACTAAATAGAACAGGACAACAGTTCTATGAAGGTGGAGAATACGTTGGATTTATAGGAACAAATAGATTAAATGGATATGAAGACAAAAAAAGCTTATCATTTAACCTAGATACTAGAGGTTCATACATGACTTGGGCTTGTAAAGACAATTCTGGAGATAGTTTATATGATATGAAGCTATGGTACGCTAGACCTAATACTGGAAATTTACATCAAGGACTTTGTTTAGGGACGGATTTATATTTAAATGGATATAATATATGTTTGCAATCTGGCTCAGAAAGTGCAAAATTCGTTGAATGGACTAATAATAATGTTGGAATTAGGTCAACTACAAGATTTGCAATAACAGATGGAAATAATGAAACGTATTTTGCGGCAAATGTTCCAGGAGGAGAAAATCAATTTTTTCGTAATGTAAATATGAATGGACACAATATTTATAACGCAGCCAATGTAGCCTCAGACGGAAGGCTAAAAAAGAATATTTACTCAAGTAAAATAAACGCATTAGATAGAACAATGCAAATGAAGATTAGAGATTTTAATTGGAAAAAAGACAACAAAGAAGATTTTGGATTCATAGCACAAGAACTTGAAGAGATAGACGAAAGATACGTACAACATAACTATAAAGAAGATGAAGAAGGCAATGTTACAGAAGATAGTTATGAATTAAGACATACACCATTAATTGCGACAAATACAAAAGCAATACAAGAGCTAAAAGAGATAATAGATACGCAACAAAAACAAATTAATATGCTAATGCAAAAGTTAAACATACAACAAGATATACCAAGTAAAAAAGAAATTTTCATTGAAGAACCAGAAACAATATTTGAAGGTGAAGTAGTAATGGAAACATCAAAAGTATTAACACCAGCACCAAGATACAATACAGTAATGAAATATCTAGATGATAATACGGTAGACATATACCAAGAATTAGCCGAAGATAGTGAGGTGTGAGAAATGAATGAAACTGAAAATTTAATATTAAGAAAACAACAATTAGAAGAAAATTTAATTGAGTTAATAAATAAAGCAGATCTTCCTGCATTTGTAATAAGACCAATATTAAATGAGTTATGCAGTCAAGTAATGATACAAGAACGTCAACAATTAGATATAGCAATACAACGTAAAAAGGATACGAAATTGAAGGAGGACAAAGATGAGCGAAACAAAAAATCTTAAATTATTTAAACATGATAATCCAGCGACTAATGAAAACTTATTTGATATAACAAAATCACTTAATGAAAACTGGGATAGGATAGACGATTATATATATAAAGAAGAAACAAAAAGAATGGAAAACGAAAAAGAGCGTATCAAAAATGAAAATGATAGAAAAACAGCCGAGACTAATAGAGATGAAGCTGAACAAACAAGAGTATTAAATGAAAATAATCGAGCTTCCGCAGAAGAAACCAGAGAAAGTAATGAAGATATTAGATTAAATCAAGAAAATTTAAGAGTTGAAGCGGAGCAAGGGAGAGTAGAAACAGAAGAATTAAGAACTCAGGCAGAAAAAGAAAGAAAAACAGCCGAGACTAAAAGAGAAAACTACATAACTGAATTAAAAGAACGTGTTGACAGTGGAGAATTTAATGGAGAACCTAATATATTATCTGTTGGAACAGTTGAAAAAGGAGAAGAAGCTAGCGTTGAAATTGTTGGAGATAGCCCAAATCAAAAAGTGAATTTTGTATTGCCTAAAGGAGATAAAGGAAACCCATTTACTTATGATGACTTTACTGAGGAACAATTAGCAAAACTTAAAGGAGACAAAGGAGATATTGGAAATGGAATTGAAAGCATTGAACTAACTAGTGGCAATCATACATCTGGAACAATGGATACATATACTATTACATATACTGACGGAACAACTAAGGAAATACAGGTATATAACGGTAAAGACGGTGAAGGTGCAGGAAACATGACAAAAAGCGTTTATGATCTAGACGATGATGGTGTTGTAGATAAAGCAAAGCATTCAGAAACAGCAGACAATGCAACTAATGCTGAAACAGTAAGCGGACATACTGTTGAAACAAATGTGCCAATAGATGCTAAATTTACTGATACTATATATGATGACACAGAAATAAAAACAAATTTAAATGAAGTTGAAAAGAAACTACCTTCAGAAGAAGAAAAGGCAAAATGGAATAAAGCAACAGATAGTTATTCAGACTTAAATAACAAGCCAAAAATAAATAATGTAGAGTTAAACGATAATGTAACCTTTGAAGATTTAGGCTTAGATGATATATATAAGCCTAAATATGTAAAAAATTATACTTTAGAGGTTCAAAAATGGACTACAAATGATGATAGTGGAGGTTTTCAATATTCAATACAGGCACAAGGTATAACAGAAAATCACAGAGTAAATATTTATATGGATTTAATAAATCAAGAAAAATTATCTAATGGATATACTGAAACACAACAAGATAATATAACAATTTATACTAATGAAAAGCCAATTGAAAATGTAATAGTAAATCTTGAAATATCGTTAATAAAGGAGGACATAATATTATAATGATAGGTGGAATAGATAAACAAGGTGGAGGAAAAGTAGAGAAATTTCAAGTTATATTTAATCTAACTCCTTCAAATGCAATTCTAGTTGTAAAAGATTTACAGGGACAAATAATACAGCCTATACAAGAAAATAATATATATGAACTAGTTGCAGGAATATATACATATACAGTAAGTGCAGAAGGATACATAGAAAAAGAAGAGACAAGACTAGAAGTATATCAAGAAACAAGTGTTGACGTACAATTACAGAAAAGCTTAGAAACACCACCATTTTCAACAGCAACAGACGAACAATTAGAAAAGATGTTAACAGCACATTATAATGGAGAAATAGATATAGCTGATTATTGGAAAGTAGGAGATACAAGATTAGTACATTTAAATGCAATATCATCAACTTCTGATGTAAGTGAAAGTCACGTAGAACAAGATATGACAATGGTAATACTAGATTTTAATCACGATAACTTAAAAGAACAACTAGGAAGTAGAGATAAAGCAGCAGTAACTATACAATGTAGAGAAATTTTAGGTAAAAACGGGACGTCAGAAAGTGCATATTGGTGGCGGCGAAAGTCACTCTGCTAATATTTATAGTAATTATGGCGATAATCCTCGCAGAAATTGGTTTAATAATGATTTTATAAATGGAATGCCTAAAACATTTAATAAATTAATTAAAACTGTGATAAAGAAAAATTTAAGTGACCATACTACTACTCCATCTGGTATAACAACAAAAGACAAAGTATTTTTTATAAGTTATTCAGAGGTATTAGGTGATATTTATTATAGTGATTATAAAGGAAGTCAAGAATTAGAAGGTAATCAATATGAATATTATAAAATTAATTCCAATAGAATAAAATATATAAATAACAATGGAACCACAAGCTCGAGAACAAATTGGTGGTGGTTACGTTCTCCGTCTACAAATACGGTTTCAGGTTATAATTGGATGCTAATTAATACAGATGGTAGTGCTAATCGAAACGGTGGAGCTAGTATAGGAGGTATAACACCAGCATTTTGTTTATAAAATAGAAAGGAAAAATAAAAAATTATGATAGGTAAAATATATGGTGTAGGTGGAGGAACTAAAAAAATAACTGTCACATTTAATTTAACACCTAAAGAAGCCAAACTAACTTTAAAAGATAGAGATAAAAAAGAAATACCTTATAACGATAGTAATACTTATAAAATAGAACCAGGATTATATTATTATGATTGTACATCTGAAAATTATACAAGTATTCAAGACAAACAAATTATATTATTACAAGATGAAACGATAGATATAACATTACAATTTGAAGTATATCGGAGTAAGGAGAAATATAGCAAATTCAGAAACAACTTGGGAAAGAATAGAAGCAAATAAAGGTAAAACTGCAAATGCTGTGACAAGTGCAGATAATATAGATAGCACAGTTAATGATTTTGATAATTTTTACCCTTGGAGTGATATTAGAACTTGCAGTTTAAATAAAGATGGAAGTGTAAAAAAATATTATAATGAACCCGACTTTAGCTGGACAGACGATTATATAATGACAGAAGTACCAGAATTCTGGTGGAATAGGGAGCAAAAAGTTGAGGATGATGCAACTTATGAATATATTTATATTAGTAGAAATCAAACAGATAAAACACTAAATAAAAGTGAAAAATTTTATATTGGAAGATATACAGCAACAGGTTCAAGTTCAAATATAACTTGCAAGAGTAACGTAACTAATTTAACAAATATTTCAATAACAGATTTAAGAAATGCAACTAAAAAAATCGGAACTAACTGGGGACTAGTGGATATACTTCGTTGGTCAATCATACAAATGCTATATTTAGTTGAATATGCGGATTACGATTGTCAAAAAATGCTAGGAAATGGTGTATGTAATGGTTCAAAAATAAATAGTGGCGGATGCGATACATTATTAATGAAATCAGGTTGTCTTGCTAATGACAGGAAAAGTGCTGTTATTTATAGAGGAATTGAAAACTTATGGGGTAATATTAGTCAATGGCTAGATGGAATTAACATCGATAGTTATTATGCTTCGGTTTGCTATGATAGAAGTCAATATGCCTCTAATAAAGTTGCAAGTCCTTATAAAAAATTGGCATACGAAGACGCAACTTCAAATGGATATATTAAAACTATGGGATACGATGCTGATAACTCTGCAATACAAAGAGCGACAGCAACAGAAGACACCGACGGCACCTACTGTCCCGACTACTTCGATTCGGATTCGTCCACTCGTGCTGTGTATGTCGGCGGCTCTTACAACCATGGGGGCTATTGCGGTTTGTGGTTTGCTGATTACGGCACTTCTTCGAATGCGTACAGTTACTTGGGCGGTCGTCTATTATACATACCTGAAAATTAAAGTTAAAAAGGAGGTGAAAATATGAAAACAGAAAGTACAGTAAAGCCTGAAAAATTAGTTGTAAATTATTATGATAAATATGAAAAATGTATAGTAACATTTAATACAAATATACAAGAAGAACAAAGACCTATACCTGATACAGAAGAAACAGAAACAATATATGTATATGATAGTTATACAATAAAATCTTGGTATAGAAAAACATTAAAAAAAGATATACTTGCAGATTATGATACATGGTTAAATTTTGCAAAACAAGAAGAATATGATGAATATGCAAAAATAGTAAGAGACAAAAGAGATAAACTTTTACAAGAAAGTGATAAGGAAATGGTATTAGATAGGCTTGAACTAAATATGCCAGAAGAAATAACAATATCAAATATAGTACAAGGAATGAAAGACTTTTTTACAAGTTTAAAAGAAATATTCAACTCACCAATAGCTAAATATAGACAGCAATTAAGGGATATACCACAGCAAGAAGGTTTTCCATATGAAGTACAATTTCCAGTAAAACCTAATAAAGAAGAAAGCAAATAGTAATACATAGTAGGATAACTGTAAAATAATAGTGAAAGGAGAGTAATAATGGATAATACGATTATCGTAGCTATACTTAGCTTTGCTGGAACAATAGTAGGTTCACTCACAGGAATATTAACAGCAAATAAATTAACAAATTATAGAATACAAAAACTAGAAGAAAAAGTGGACAAGCACAATACTGTAATTGAAAGAACTTATGTATTAGAAGGTAAAATGAAAGCAGTAGAAGAAGATGTCAAAGAATTAAAAAGTAAATAAAGGAGGAGTTTCAATGAAATTAAATAAGAAAAGAACAGCGACATTATTGTCAGTAATTTTAATGGTAATTATTTTGTTATGTGTATTTATTTTTAGTGATGATAAAGAATTACAAAAAGATGTAGTAGAAAAGGTAACAGATACAGTAACAGATATGGCAACATATGAAATGACAGAGGAAGAAATAAAAGAACTTCCAACAACAGAAATAATAGAACAAACCGAACAGCAAGAAAAAGCACAAGAACAAGAAGTAGAAGATGAAGGCTTTGAATTACAAGGAGAAATAGCATATGAGGGAGATAGAGCAAGAAGTTGGAATGTTGAACTTGGAGATTATAAAGGTCTTACATATTACTCACAAATTGATAGCAGATGGTCTAATAAAATGTATTCTAGCGTAGGAGATAGAAGTCAAACAATAGGAACATCAGGTTGTCGGACCAACATCTGCAAGTATGATAGTAACAGCGATAAAAGGAACAATAACACCTGATACAATGTCAGACTTATTCGTACAATACGGATATAGATCATCTAATAATGGTACATATTGGTCAGCATTTAGAGCAATAGCTGATGAATTTAATATAGGATATACTGAGACATCAGATATTCAAAGAGCATTAGATTTATTAAGTAATAAACATTATGTAGTAGCAAGTGTAGGAAATGGATTATTTACAACTGGAGGACACTTTATTGTATTAGTTGGAATAGAAGGAGACAATATAAAAATATATGATCCATATTTATATGCAGGTAAATTCAATACATCAACTCGTAGAGGAAAAGTAACAGTAAGTGGAAATACTGTATATTGTCCTATAAACAATTTTAAAAACTATGCAAATGCAAAAGGATTTTTCTGTTATGAATATGAAGGAAACATACAAGAAAATAATCAGCCAGTAATCACATCAACATATACAAGATACGTTAATGCTAAAATAGGATTAAACGTAAGAAATACTGCAAATGGAAGAATAATAAATGCATTAGCAAATGGAACAAAAGTCACAGTTTCAGAAACAAATGGAAACTGGAGTAGAATTACAAGTCCAGTATCAGGTTGGGTAAGCTCTGTTTACCTATCAAATTACAGTCAAGTTACAACACCAACAGTTTCTAGTAATAAAGGATATAGGACAGGAACATATAAAGTTAATGCTAGTGTTTTAAATGTAAGAACAGGAGCAGGAACAAAGTATAGTGCTAAAAGATATAATCAATTATCTGCAAATGCTAGAAGCCAAAATAGCAAACTTGGAAATTACTATACAAATGGATATAAACGTGGTGTAGTATGCACAGTAACACAAATAAGTGGAAACTGGGGAAGAACAGCAAGTGGGTGGATTTGTTTAGATTATTGTACTAAAATATAGTTGATTACTTAAAAGTTGAGATTTATCCTTTTAATTTGGGTAAATCTCAAAATTTTTTAAAACAAAATTAAAATATAATTTCGACAAATTACGACACAAGAAATCTACATAATATGGTATAATCAATACAGAGGTGATGATTATGAAGGAAGCATATGAAAAATCATTACAAATAATAAAATTAATGAATATAAAAAATGAAAAGGAATATAATCAACTGCAAAAAGATTATCTAATTCTTAATGCAGAAAGTTTGAAGTATATAGCTCAAACTAGAAAATTTAAGAATATAATTTGTTTAGCGAAAGTAATGTAAAAAAAGCAGGAGTAATTAATCCTGCCTTTTAATAATATTTTAATAAATCAAGTACAGAAATTTGCAAAACATCTGCAATCCCTATTAATTCATAATCTACAACAGTTCTTGTACCATTTTCTATATTTGCAATTGATTGAGCTGAAATATCAACACCTTTTAGCATTAATTTTGTAGATAATAATTCTCTTGATAATTTACTTTTAGTTCTGTAATGCTTAATAAGTTTCCCTGAAATATTAATTTTGTTATTATACCTTTTTCTATTATTAGCCATATTTAAAGTATATCCTTTATTAATTTTTTTATAATTTTATCATTAATAAAAAAGCAATATATAACGTCTGCATATAAAAAATAAGAAAAAAGCTAGATAATTATAGGCACACGTGTTATAATATATAAAAAGGAAAAAAGGAGAATAAGATGGATATGATTGATTATGAAATAATAATGTTAGAACAATTTATTGATGTTTTAGAAGTATTAGAATCGTATAAGGATATAGGAGAAATAAAAAGCGATATATATATGAGAAAGAAATTATTGAAAGAACAAATAAGGGAGTTAGAAAATAAAAAAAAATTAATGCAAAATTAATGCAATAAGTAATGCAATAAGTAATGCAATAAGAAAAAGAAACAAAAAATAAAAACAAAGAGCAAAAAAGAAAGAAAACGCAAAAGTATTGATACAAGCGAAAAACAAGGATTGAATAAGAAATGACAAATAAAAATATAACCTTAAAAAGTGCTTAAAATATAGTTTTCCATCCCTGCCCACCAAGGATATAAAATTTAATAGATATAAAAGCTTCAAATCGTTTCAAAAGAAACGGTCTTTTTTTTGACCAAAAATATTGTAAATTCGTCACAATTTTGTATTGTGTAAAATATATAATTATGTTAAAATTTAAATTATAGAAAGAAAAATATAATAGGTGAATATATGAAAAAATATAATAAAATAATAACTAAAGAATTGAATAGAATATTGCCATATCATTTGCTAGGAGTGGTTTTGCATACTGTGGTAATATATATGGCATTTAAAATACCAAATAGTATAGGTAATATATTAGATATGTTAATGCAAACAACTATAAACAAAGAGCAAATAATGCAAGAAGCATATTGGTTAATATTTTACTCTAGTTTTGTTTTTATACCAAGAACTTTGTATAGAACATTATATTTTACTATTTCAAGAAAATCTGATACATACTTAAGAAAAGAAGTAATAAAACA
>CANPZM010000043.1 GCA_947589065.1 uncultured Clostridia bacterium | reverse complement strand
GGATTTTTGTTACTCTGTGCAAAACTATAAGTTTTCCGAGTCCCCCAGCATAGCTGGGGGTTAACTCTAAAATTAATGTAAGTTTTTTCTATAATAGAAAAAAACTAGTACATATCTTATGTACTAGTTTCACTATTTATAAACTTAATTATTTAATTTGTAAATCTCTATATTTTATAAATGCAACTACACCTATAATTGCTGTTAGAATAGCAACTATAATAATCATAAAACCATTTTCTCCAGTATAAGGAAGTTTAGTCTTTGAAACTGTTTTATCTTTCTTTTCAGAGTCAGTCGTTTTAGAAGAAGCTTTTGGTGAAGCACTAGTCTTAGCTGATGTACTAGGTTTTGTTGATGTTTTTGGTGATGTACTTGCTTCAGATGAAGAATTAGGTGATGAAACAGCTCCAAGAGATGATGATATACTTGCCAATGTTGAAGATGTAGTTACAGGTGAAGCTTTTGGTTCAGTAGAAGCTTTAGGGGATGTACTTGCTTTTGGTGATGCACTAGCCTTCGTTGATGCTTTTGGTGAAGCACTAGTTTTAGCTGATGTACTAGGTTTTGTTGATGTTTTTGGTGATGTGCTTGCTTTTGCTATAGTTTCTAATGATGTACTTGTCTTAGTTGATGCCTTAGGGGATGTACTTGCTTTTGGTGATGCACTTGCTTTTGCTGAAGTTTTTGGTGATGAAGTTTCAGTTACTGTATCTAATGAAGAAACAATAGATCCTAAAGTAGCATTTGCAGTTTCTGCTTCTTTAATTAATTCCTCATCTTCAACATTATTACTATTGTTATCAACAGCTTCTGAATTTCCATCTGCCAAAATTGCATCGCTTTCTGGAGCAACTAATTTCCAAGCATTACTATCAGATTCTGGTCTAGTAGCAGGTGTATCAATAGGAAGAATAACTACCGGTCTAATACCAATATTTTTATCACTATAGTTTGAATTAAATAATATACCATCATATTTTACTGAAAATTGACCATTTCCAGTTTTATCATAGTAAGGTGTTCCAGCACTTTTCTTTTCTTCTTCAAAAACAGATGGTGAACTTAACCAATATCCATCAGATGTCCTATTTTCCGTTTGAGGGAAAAATAATAAATCAGTAGAGCCTTCGGTATCAGATAAATCTAAAGAATATTGTAAGTTTGCCTCTGAAGTGCCAAGCGAAACTCCATATTTATCTGCCTTACTATATATTTCATCATATCCTTTTTGTTTCCATGCATTAATCCACATTTCAACTGTAGGTCCTCCAACAGCAGTAGAACCTTTTACACCAGTTGCAAATTCACTCCATAATTTTGTATCTAAAAGTGTTGCTGTAGTCTTTATATTATTATTTTCTGTTTTATCATATATTGTTTTGTATGTTTCTATTAAAAATTGTTTAGCAATATTTTTATCAATATCTTTAACTGATTTCTTTAAAAGTTTATTAAAATATATACTTGTTCCTTCTCCTGCCTTCATTTCAGATTTTTTTGGAATCATAGATGTTGGAATATTATCTGCTGCAATTAAATAAACTCTTTCTCCATCATTATAAAAAATCTTCCAATCATTTGCAATATTTCCATCTCCGTTTAAATCGACATTATATTCAACATAATCTCCATAATTTTCTGGTTTAACTTTTGAAACTAAAGGCATATTAGATGTATCTTTTTCAACATTAGCAACTTTCTCTGCCTGTTCTCCATATTGTCCAATTTCTTCACTATCTATTTCTTCTCCTGCATTATGATTACCTCGTATTAAATATAGTGAACATGCTACCAAAATTGCTAAAGCAATTGTTAAAACTAAAACAAAAGAAACCTTTATTTTACCATTTTCATCCTTAATCTTGTTAATAAAATTTTTCATAACATTTTTCCTCTTTTTTATACATTCTTTTATTTAATTATATTATTACATCCCACAATATACAATTACAGTTTCTTTACAATTACAATAAAAACTTTTAACAATAAAAATAGTATTAAGAACAAAAGCGGACATTATTAACATTTTCACTATTTATAGCATTTTAAAGTCCGCGTCTTTGTTCGTCCGCGAAAAATTGTATAACAATTTTTCTGTGGAATGTTAATTTATTCTATAATAGGAAAATAGAACTTTCCTATTATATAAAAAAAGGATTTCCTACTTTTCTATGGGAATTCCTTTTTTTATTTTTTAAATTCTAATAATTTTCAGCTTTAATTTCAAAATAAGCTTTAGGATGATTACAAACAGGACAAACTTCTGGTGCTTCTTTTCCAATTACAATATGTCCACAATTTCTACATTTCCAAATCTTATCTCCGTCTTTACTAAATACTAATCCATTTTCAACATTTTCTAATAATTTTCTATATCTTTCTTCATGCTCTTTTTCTATTTTTCCAACAGCCTCAAATAAATATGCTATTTTATCAAATCCTTCTTCTTTCGCCTCTTTTGCCATTCTATCATACATGTCTGTCCATTCAAAATTTTCACCATCTGCAGCTGATTTTAAATTATTTGTTGTATCTTTTATCTCTCCACCTTGTAAAAGTTTAAACCAAATTTTAGCATGTTCTTTTTCATTATCAGCAGTTTCTTGAAAAATAGCTGCAATTTGCTCATATCCTTCCTTTTTAGCTTTACTTGCAAAATAAGTATATTTATTTCTAGCTTGAGACTCTCCAGCAAAAGCCTCCATTAAATTTTTCTCAGTTTTTGACCCTTTTAATTCCATAAATAAAATCCTCCTTTTATTTTTTAAGTACTCTTAATATATCATAATAAAAACGTTTATACAAGCATTAATATATCCAAGTATCAAACCATTGTGTTTTATCTACATACTTTCGATTTACTGGTAATCCAGAATAAATAGGATAAAAATATATAAAAAATCCTAAAAATATTATAGTTAATAGAGTAATAATATGTTTCATTTTTGGTTTCCACTCTACAAGCTTATAAACTGCATAAACAATTGTAAGCATCATAAACGGTAATGTAATAAAGTAATGATATATGAACATTATTCGACTTATAAATGCATAAGGAATCCATGTTGATAAAATCATTAAAATTATAATCATACTTTCACTATCTCTTTTTAATATAAAATGCACTAATGTAAATAAAGCTGTTAAAATTGATAGCCACCAAATTGCAGGATTTCCCATACCTGAAATTGTTCCATATTTTCCATTTTCAAAATAAGCTTCATAATACCATATTGGTTTTTGCATTATAGGCCATGTATACCAAGGACTTGTAAATGGATGTTCTGCCTCTAATTTTGAGTGATATTCAAACATTTTCTTTTGATATTCAAAAAAAGATTTTACACCTGTTATTCCTTCATTCGGATTTAATATTATAGGAACATACGACAATACATAAATCAATATTGGAATAATAACAAAAGCTAATACAGAAAACATTAAAAGTTTAATATTCCATCTCTTATTTTTTAAATAATCAATAAAATAAATAATTCCCATTCCTAAACCAGCAAATGCCGCTATCCATTTTACTGAAATGGCCATTCCCCAAAAAATTCCAGATAAAATTAATGGCGTTACCATTTTCTTTAAATTTTCATCTTTATTTACCTTTAAATATTTTATAAAGAATAAAAATGAACAAAGAATAAATAATACTAAAAACGAATCAACTGTTCCAATTCTTGTTTGTACAAAGTGCATTCCATCCAAAGCCATAATAGCTGCCGCAAATAAACCATATTTTTCTTTTTTAAAAATCGTTTTTGCAATTGCATAGATAACCAAAATCATTAATATTCCTGCAATATTTCCCATTAATCTATAAGCAAAAGGTGTTGTTCCTAAAAATGTCATTGGTATTGCTATAATAAGTTTTCCTAGTGGTGGATGAGTATATTCATAAATTGGTAGATTATTCAATATTTCATAAGATGTTCTTGGAAAATATACTTCATCAAAATATGAACTATTCATATATGAAAATTCTGTTGGTACAGTATCCTGTTCATCTAATAAATTTTTTTCTCTTTCTCCCATAGGAATTAATTGAATTTCTTTTCCATCTACATCATATATTTTCAATTCTCCTATAGTTGTAGAATCCCAATATGACTGAAGCATTATATACTTATATGTATTATCATTATCATTTATTGAATATTTATGCCATCTAAAAACATATTCTGATTCATATGAACAGTCATAATCATAAGCATCAAAATTCTGATATTCATTAGTTAAAAAAAATGTTAAATATAATACATCATTTCCAGTATATAAAGTTACTTCTTTTGGAATAGTATTTTCCGGTAATTCATATGTTAATTGCTCTTCATTCTTCAAATTAACAAATGTTTGTGGGTTTTTGTTTCTCCCCAATTTATAAAAAGATACTATTGTGTATAATAATAAAATTATTAATAGTATTACTGTTGATTTCTTTATTTTCATATTTCACCCTAACTAAATTTTTATAACTTTATTGTTAATATAAAACTACTCCTTAATGTGAATTTATTCTATAATAGGAAAGTAAAACTTTCCTATTATAGAATATATAAACTTCAAAAAGCCTATTATTTTATTTTAAGCTACGTCTTTTCACAGTTACAAACACTCCTAGTAAAATAATTGCAGCAGGGACAGCATAAATAATTACTCTAACTATTTGATCTTGTTGTTCTGTAGCTTCATATCTAGAATAAGCAGATGTCTTCCTAATTGAATATAATTCTCCTTTATTAGATACATAAGCAAATGAATTTAGCATAATATCAGCATTATAAAGAAATATTGGAGTCTGTCCGGTCTAAAGTATTATCTGAAAAAGATGATGTTGAAGCAAAAACTACAGCTCTAGATTCATCACCTGATTCAACAGTCTTTTTGATTGCAACACCTGTATTATAAGTTTCTCCGTCTTCATTTTCTTCTGTTTTCTTTGACTTTAAATCAGATAATACAGCTGATGAAGAAGTTTTTAATATTGGAGTAGCAGTAATATTATCTGCTGTCATCTTTTCAGTATCTAATTCTATATTACCTGATGCATATAAAACAGGTTTTGCATTATTATTATACATTAATCTTGTAATTTCATGATCAGAAGCTAAATCTGCTTGAATTAAAGTTCCTCCTGAGCCTTGAACAGCATTTGACGATGTTTCTTGAACAACTTTATTAGGCATTGTTATTGCATACTTATCAAGAACTTTTTGAAAATTTGGTAATTTTCTATCAGTATTTTTATAATCAATATCATTAGTAATTATCATGTCTCCACCTTTATCTATGTACTTGCAAATATTAGTAGCTTCCTTATCTGATAAATCTGATGAAAGACCCATAATAGCTAAAATGTCACAATCTTCAGGTATAGTTGGATCAGCTATTGGATCAATAGTATCCACCTCATAATATTCATCCTGTAACAATGAACCTAAATAATATATTCCATCTTCGGTACTGTAATTTGTTCTACTTCCTCCTAGAAAATAAACTTTTGTTGTTTCTGTAGAAGATAAATTATTTATAGCATTTGTAATTTTTTGTTCCGTTAAATCTACAAGGTTAGAATTTTCATCATAAGTATAAAAATCTGAATCATTTATATATGATTTTTTTCCATTCGCTACTTCACCAATAACAGATGGATATCCGTCTTCAAAATTATATTTTTGAACTAAGTCTGCATCATTTGCAGTAACAATTTGATATTTTATTTTGTCATTTTCAGCATTATATTGTTTTAATAAATCTACAACTGCAGTATCTTCAGCATATCCCCATACATAAAAGTTTATATCATTTTCAACACTTTTAGCTATATTTTTTGATTGATCTGTTAAAGAATATAATTTTCCTACTGTTAAGTCAACCTGTGCTAAATTTATATTTCTAATCCATAAATTGACTACTAAATATATAGCAATTAATATTGCCATTAATAAAATAGTTCTAGTTGTATCTTTTATACAATAGTTTTTTATTGCATATATTGGCTTACACAAGATATCCTTAATTGACTTTTTATTTTTTTCTACTTCCTTAACATCTTTCTTATTCTTTTTCTCTTTATTATTCATATTTGATTTTCATTCCTTTCCAAAGTACAGATCAAGTTAAAAATTATTAAACTTCATCATAAACTAAAATTACAATTTTCAACTTTCTTTCCTTTCTAAGACAATTTATTTAACACTTTTTCTTCTTTGAAGAACAATAATTGTTAAAATAACAAACAATAATATAAATGAAATATATCCAACAACTTCTTTCAATGCAATAATTCCTTGCGGAAATTTTTGATACATTGAAACTAAAGAAAATATTTCTACTATTCCTTGATAATTTTGTAAAAAATTTATAATAAAGAAAAATGCAATTGATATTACAGCAGCAATCACTTGATTCTCAGTAATTGATGAAGCAAACATTCCAAAAGAAATATAAGACATTGCTAATAATAAAAATCCTAACATTGCAACTAGAGGTTCTATTAATGATACATTTCCAAAATATCTTAATATTCCATAATAAATAAACATTAATAATAAAGCACATACAACTACTAAAGTTGCAGCGAAAAATTTACCTAAAACAATACTTACAATACTCTTGGGAGAAGTCATTAATAGTTGATCTGTTCCTGACTTCTTTTCTTCTGCAAACATTCTCATTGTAAGAACAGGAATAATAAATGTTAAAACTAACGTACTGTCCCAAATAATATATTCAAAATTTAAGTATCTTTGTGTGAAAGTAAATCCATAAAATACAAAGCTTACTACAATCATGAATAAAGCAATAAATATATATCCTATAGGTGTATAAAAATAACTTTTTAATTCTTTTTTTATAATAGCTAACATTATTCTTTACCTCCTTCTTCTGTAATTTTTAAGAAAGCATCTTCTAAAGAACTTTGCTTCTTTTTCATTTCAATAATAGTAATATCCTGTTTAGCACATTCTTTAAATAAAGTTTTACGAATATCCGTATCTCCACTATAATCTACTTTATAAGTTTTTTCTTTGTCATTTTCTTCTATCAATTCAATTTTAGAAATACTTGTAATTGTTCTATTAATTACACTAAATTTATTATCTGGATCTTCCACAGTAACTAAGATTTCTGTAGAATCATTAGTAGTTTTTTCAATTTCATCAGTTGAATCAATTCTCAAAATTGTACCTTTATCTATAATAATTATTTTATTACACATTTGGCTAATTTCTGATAATATATGTGAACTAACTAATATTGTATGCTGTTTTTTTAAAGATTTTATCAAACTTCTTATTTCAGTAACTTGTATTGGATCTAGTCCAACTGTGGGTTCATCTAAAATAAGAATTGGAGGATTTCCAACTAAAGCTCCGGCTAAACTAACCCTTTGTTTATAACCTCTTGATAAGCTTCGAATTAATTTACTCTTCACCTCTTCTAATCCAGTTATTTTGATTACCCTCTCTACTTCAGCTTTTCTCTCTTTTCTTTTTACTAATTTTAAATCAGCCATATATGAAATAAATTCTTTAACTGTTAGTTCTAAATACAATGGAACATTTTCAGGCATATAACCTATTTGTCTTTTAGCTTTTTTAGGATTCTTACTTATCTCATAATCGTTAACAATTATCTTTCCATCTGTTGGTTCAATAAATCCGGTAATCATATTCATCGTTGAAGTTTTTCCTGCTCCATTTGGTCCCAAAAAGCCAACTATTTCTCCTTCTTCAATCTTAAAACTCACATTGTTAACAGCCACAAAGTTGCCATATTTTTTAGTGACATTTTGTAATTCAATCAATGTTTTTTCCTCCTTTTACTTTTTACAGTAAAAACTATATAATATTAGTTTTCTGCTCATTAATTATAAATTTTATTTATTAATTATTAAAATAAAATTAAAAACTAAATAATAATTTGGGCAATTAAGGCTTTAATTGCTATCCCTTCTTCTGAAAACATATTTTCATGTTCAGTTCTTATATCCTCAAAAATTAAATTATTATGTAAGTCATTTGTCATATTAATAATTTTGAAATTTGCATTTTTAAAATATTCTATACTTTCATTAAATAAATCAGTATCATCTGTTTTAAAATAAATAGTTCCATTAGCTTTGTTTAAAAATGTTTTATAGTTTTCTAATTGTCTAATATGTGTTAATCTTCTTTTTTTATGTTTAGGTCTGGGCCATGGATTGCAAAAATTAATATAAATTCTATCTATACAATCATCATTTGAAAACACATCAAGTATTCTTTCTGCATTCATTCTTATTAGAAATAAATTATCGATTATTTCATTTTTATCATTATAGCATTTTTCTATATTTCTTTTTGAAAGGCCTAGCATTGCTTCAATCATATCTGCAGCTATATAATTAATATTTTTATGTCTTGAAGCTAGTTCACTAATAAAAGCTCCTTTTCCACATCCAATTTCTAGATGTATAGGATTATTAACATTTATAAACTTTTCTTTCCAATTACCTTTATAAATATTCGGATTGTCAATGTAAAAATTAGCTTCTCTTAATTCTTTTTCAGCCCAAGGTCTTCGCCTAATTCTCATGATTAGTTCCATTCCTTCCTAATAAATCATGTCATAAATATTATGATGGATGCTTACTATAAGTATCCGTAGACAATAATATAGTATCAATTAACTTACCATTTTTATATAATTTTTTATATGCCTTATATGTTCGTGCTCCAGTTTGCTTCGTAGTAATTTTCACATCATAATCATCTGTTGTTTTTAATCCATAAATTTCAATAGTGCATTTACCATTTTTTACACTTGCTGAAATTTTTATAGGATAATTTCTATTATTTTTAAATTTAAAGTCTCTTGAACCATATGCAACCGTAGCATCTCTTCCTCCACCTACATACGATGTCAAAAACATATGGTTTGACCTTTCAGTTACTTCTAAATTAGCATAAAGTACAGCATTATATAATGTTGTTGTTACCTGACAAATTCCACCACCAAGGCCATCTTCTACTCTTCCATTTACATATATTGGAGCTTCTTTATATCCAGCAGAAATAGTCCTTTCCCCAACAATTTTATTATATGAAAATGTCTGGCCTGGCATAATAACAGTTCCATTTATTTTTTTTGATGCTAATCTCAAATTTGTAGTTCTCGCTGGATTATTAACATAATTTGTAGAAAAACTTGAAAGTCGATTTGGAAACGCTTCCATACCTAGATTTTGTACAGTTATTTTTGCCTTTGTATATTTTAATGGAAGCTCATATTCATCTTTTCGTTCTTTTGCAATAATTTGTTTTACTTCATCTACACTTTGCTTAAAATCTACTCCAGTCTGTTCAGGATAAACCATTCTTGGATTAGTTGTAAAATATGCATCTTTTACTTCTTTATAAATTTCTGTATGAATTTTATCTACATCAATCGGATCCGGATATTTATCAAAAGTTGGAATATCATAAAATGCATCATTGAAGTCTTTATTATTTAATGCATCAATTATTATTTTTTTTGTTTCGTCTCCAGAAGCAGCTTTTCCTATTTTACCAGAAGTAATAATAATTTTATCGTCTTCAATATAATAACTTGACTGTTCTACTTGCTCAGGCAATTTAGTAGAAATATCTATAATACATGCATCAATAGCAACTTCATCATATTTTACTGGAATAGTAACATTTTCAGTTTCTTTTCTTAAAGATAACACTTTAAAATTTCTATTCATTATAGAGCCTATTCTTCCTATTTCATATGCATTATCAACAGCCTCATCAAGTTGATATTCAACTCCAATTTGATCTAGTGCAAGTGAATATTGATTTTCTCCATATTGAAAAAATATTGTATCAGAAAGTTTATTTAAAAATTCATTTTGAATCTTATTTTTTGCTTCTTCCTTTGTTAACTCAGAAACATCTATTCCTTCTATTGAAACACCCTTTTTTATCTTAGTATCCCTATAATTAATTACTGAAAAAGTTGTTACTATAATAATACATACAAGTAAAAAAATTAAAAGTCCTGCTAAAGAAATTTTAATAGCAACTTTTGTGTTTTGAGAAGTATTTTGTATTTTTTTATTGTCATCTGAGACTACTAATTTGTTTTCATCATTTGAATCATCTTTCTTTATAATTTGGTTTGCCATTAATTTCAATCCTCTTTGTACATAATTTTAATATATCATCTTTTGTTACTTTTACCTATATTATTATATTTATATAGCAAATAAAAGTCAACAAAGACATAGGTAAAAATCCTATGTCTAGTATATCCATTTTTTATAATCTGACAATAACAACTGTTCCTTTAGGTTTATTAGCAGTAATTTTAATATTTCCACCATGTGCTTTAACAATGGTATGAGCAATAGAAAGTCCCAATCCGCTTCCACCTTTTTCCCTTGAACGAGCCTTATCTTCCCTATAAAATCTTTCAAATACATGTTTCATTGCCTCTTCACCAATTCCAATACCCGTATCCTTTATCGTAATAAACACTTTTTCGTCTTGATTATAATCTTCTATTGTAATAGTATCTCCTTCTTCAGTATATTTTATTGCATTATCTAATAAAATAATTAATAACTGTTTAATTTTGTTTTTGTCAACATTTGCTTCTACATTACATTTTAATTCATAAATAAACTTTTTATTTTCTAACTCTGCCATTTCTTCATATGGAACAGCTATTTCTTTAATTAAATTATTTAAATCGGTTTTTGTTTTATTTAATGAATTTTGATTATTATCTACTCTTGCTAAATCCATTAATTCTTTAACCATTTTAGATAATCGTCTTGTTTCATTAAGAGTTAATGCAATATCTTCAGATTTTTCAATTATTCTGCTTTCAGGTTCTTGTAACAGCATTTCTTGCTTTGCCTGAATTATTGTTAAAGGCGTTCTTAATTCATGAGATGCATTTTGTACAAATTCAGTTTGCTTTTTATATGCTTTAACAATAGGTTTCATCGCTTTTTGGGCTAAATAAAAACTAACAAAAATTGAAAGAATAATAACTATGCTTGTTCCAATAATCAAAATTTTAGTAAAGTTTTCAATCATAGATTTCTCTGAGTTTACATTTATTAAAATATCCACATAATAAACTTCATCACTAAAAGATTTTAATTTACAAGTCATGCCTCTATAATAATATTTTGAATTTATCGATATTTCATATATATTATTAACTGTATCTTTATCAAACTTATTACTATCCAAGTACTCTGCAAAGCTTTTTACTTTTAAAGATGTCGCCAATACTTGTCCATTACTATCTCTTAAAATTGTAACTACTCTTGGATTGGCAATTCTATCTAAATTTTTTTGAAATTCCTCTGTCAAAATCTCATTATTTTCTTTTTCAGCCAATATATCAGCAAAATTTTTATTCTCACTGCTATATTTAGAAATATCTTCTAATTGTTTTTTATATTGTCTTAATTCTTTATCAACCGCTTCATATAAATAATTACCTACTTGTGCCCAAATAAATAAACTAAACGTACTAAAAATAATTGTAAATAATATTATATTAAAAATTACATTTTTTATTAATTCTATTCTTATTAATTTTTGTTCTTTCATTCTCAATTTTATTCCTTCCTAATGCATAAATAAAAAGAAAACTAAATTTTAACACAATCAAACTTGTAATTTTATTTAAAAACATTTTAATCTGAAAGAATATATCCAACACCTCTTAATGTTTTAATATATTTATCATAACCAAACTTCTTTAATTCTTTTCTTAATCCACTTGCATATACTTCAATAACATTTGTTGAAGTATCAGAATCAAATCCCCATATTTTATCAAATATTTGTTCTTTAGTAATAATTGTATTCTTAGAATGAATTAAATATTCTAATAAGTCAAACTGTTTACCTTGCAAAATAATTTCATTATTTCCTATAAAAACCTTTCTATTTTTTAGATTCATTTTTAGTTCTTTAAATTCTATAGTATCATTAATAAAAAATCCATTATTTCTTCTTATAATTGCATCTAATCTAGCTAACAATTCTTCTCTTTCAAATGGTTTTACAAGATAATCATCTGCACCTGCATTTAATCCCTTAACCTTATCATTAACAGAATCTTTAGCTGTTAAAATTAAGACAGGTGTTAAAATGTTCTGACTTCTAAGCTTACTTAAAACTTCATAACCATTCATCTCAGGCATCATAATATCTAAAATAATAATATCATATATATTTTGCTTGGCAAACATATATCCTTCATAGCCATCATAAGCCTGTTCAACATTATATTGTTTTTCAATACATTGCTTTATTGTATCAGATAATATTTTGTCATCTTCAACTATTAAAACTTTCATAAATATATCTTCTTTCTTTGTTTATATTATAATAAGTATACATTTTATAACTTAAAAAACACTTAAATAAATTTATTAATATATTATATAAAGCGAAGTAAGATTCACTTCGCTTTAAACTAATTTTATTTTTTTACTAATTTTGGTTCTGCCATAAATATTTCCATATTATAATCAGAAATAATTTCTATTTTTAATTTTTTTACATTTGAAACATCAATTGAAAAATCTTTAGTCTTAGATTTATTATCTAAATTATTTGACGAATAAATAATTTTATCATCACCATATATATTAACTTTCGGATTTCCAACTGCTTTACTATTTTCCTGTGCTTTAGAAACACCAATTTTTCCAGTTAAAATTGCATATTTTTTGTCTAAATTATATGAAATACTATTATTTTCTTGATTAAATAGCAAAGTTACAATATAGTCTTTAAAAGTATTTCCCTCTGAATCTTCAATTTTATAATTTTCATTTTCTGTTCCTACTGTAAGTCGACCAACTTTTTCAGTCTCTTCTAAAGTTAATAAACTAATTGGTTCCTTTTCACTAATTTCCTCTACCAATTTTATAACATCTTGATCATCAGGCATGATTTCTTCAATTTGTTGAATTTTATTCTTTGCCTCATTAAAATTTTTATGCATCAAATCTCTTATTTCCATAATTGCTGCATTCTTATATTGAATCATTAATTCATCTATCTTGTCTATTACATCTACTAATCCTTCATCATCATAACTAGATAAATATTTCAATATTTCAATAGTATTCTTTTCTTTTTCCATATTAGATATATCATCTGTAATTTTGCTAATAGTAATTTCAGATTTCTTTTCTCTAACTAATTCTGAAGTAATAAGATTTTGATTAATTTGATTTAAAGTTTCTAAAGCCCTATTATATCTTTTTTCTTTTAAATATTTATCAGCATCTACTAAATATTTATTTAAGTACAATTGTTCTACTTCTTTTATCTTCTTTGACACATCGCCATAATTTTCAAAATCTCTTGTTATAGAATTTAGTAAATTTAATGATTCTTCATATTTTTTTTCATCTAGTAATTCTACAGCAATTTGATATATTTGTTGCATTCTTTCATTAGACAATTCTTTTTCTTTTCTTGCTAGTAATTCTTTGCAAACAAAAAATGCAATAATAACTAAAATAATAACAAAAAAAATTGTTAAAAAGAAGTTTTTTACCTTTGTTCCAAAAGAATTTCTTATTCTTTCTTTTTCAGACCTTATCTCTGCCTTTTCTTGTGCTTTTCTAGCCTTTTCTTCAAGTTTTCTTTCTTGAATTTGTAATTTTAAATCTTTTTTAGTAAAAGTATTTCCATTCTTTTCTTCCATATAAAAACCTCTTTTCTTTTTACATCTATTACTATATATAACATAAAACGATTTTTTTCTCAATATTTTTAATTACTTTTGTTGTACAGATTTTATAATTCGTAATATTTCATATATATTTCTTTCTATATTGGGAGAATACTGTAATATTGCTCTTATAATTCTATTCTCATCAATAATAACCACATTACTTAATACAACATTAGAATTATCTATTCTTGAAATCATACCATATTTTCTACAAGCTTCTCCAATTGTATCCTCTATAATAGGAAAATCTATTTTTATTCCAGTATTTCTATATATATCATTTATCCAAGCAAAATGTGATAATAAATTTCCTGTACTCATAGCAATAATATCTGAATGTAATTCATCAAACATATATCTGTTTTTTTCTAATAAAATCATTTCAGATGTAGCTAATGAATAAAAATCTTCTTTATATGAAAATAATACAAGCCAATTATTACTATTTTCATCAATATTTATCTCATCTTTAGTCGAATTACAGGTAAACCTTGGAGCAACTCCTCCAACTTGAATTTTACCATTTGCAAGTAATTCATAATCCATAAAGTACCTCCTTAATAAAAATTATTCAATAAAGATACTTTAAGAACATTAGTAATATTTCGAATAATATATATTATTATTCTACAATAAAATAGCTCGCTTTTTTATTTAGGAAAAACAGAAAAAATTGTATAATAATTTTTCTGTGGAATGCTTTATATTATAGAAGTTCATAGAACTTTCCTATAATATAAAAAAACTTTAATTGCACAAAAAAATGCCATCCATTTCAGGATGGCTTGGGGAAGAAAAAATTTTCAAGACTATCTTTTTACTAGTCTATGTATATATAATATTCAATCAACATTAAATTAACCTTAAATAATAAAAAATATTAAAATTTTTTATTTCTATGCTACTAATCTATTTACTATCTTAGTTATAACTAAAAGTAAAATATAAATAACAGCTATACTTGCACCTGTTGGTAAATTTAAGAAAAAGCTTACCAATAATCCTAATATAAAGCATGTAACCGAAATAATTCCAGAAATTATAATTAATTGTTTAAAGCTATGAGTTAAACCTTTTGCAATAACCGCTGGAAAAACAATTAAGCTTGATATCAACAAAGTTCCCATCATTCTCATTCCTAAAACAACAATTAGTGCTGTTAAAAAAGCAATTAAGAATTGATAAAAATTAACATTTATGCCTCTTGTTTTAGCAAATTTCTCATCATATGTAATCATAAATAATCTATTATAAAAAGCAATATAAACTATAAGAACCATTAAAGACAAAATTATACTTATTATTACATCATTTCTTGTCATTGATAATATACTACCAAACATATAATTAGCAACATCAATATTAAAACCTGTAGATATTGACGTAATTATAATTCCAGTTGCCAATGCTCCTGTAGATACAAGTGCAATTGCAATATCTCCATTTTCTCCTTTTTTTTGACTAATAATCATTATAATAATAGCAGAAATCATTACTATTGGTAAAGATACTGTTAATGGTGGCAATGATAATGCTACAGCTAATGTTAAAGATGCAAAACCTACTTCTCCTAATCCATGACCTATCATAGAATAGTTTTTTAGCACTAAAATAACTCCAATTAATGCAGCACATATAGATATTGCTATTCCACAAATTAGAGCACGTTGTATAAAAGTATAATTTAATAAACTAATAATATTATCCATTTTCTACCTTCTATTATTTATAAATTATTAACTTAATTATTATAACATAAAAGACCTCATTTTAAAAGGTCTTTTATTCTTTTTATGTAACATATGTTTTCTATTCATAATCATAAGACATATATAAAACTTTATCCTTATATATTATAAAACTTACATATAACTCAATATCTTGAGTAAAATCTTTTCTTTCTTTCCATATTTCAGATTCATCAAAAGTTCCTTCCTCGTCACTACCATCTGGTTCAACATCTTCTACATCAATGCTTTCAGCATCTTCTAATTCTTCTTCCGTAACTTCTTCATTTTCTACAGTATTTTCTACTTCTTCAACCTCAGTATCTTCTTCAGCTTCGATAGAATCATCTGGAAGCTCTTCAACTACTTCCTCTTCTCCAGATTCTTTAACTGGTTTAGACTTTACTCTTATTTTACAAATAACATTTTTTAAATCCTTATTATCTTTTGCTTCAACATTAGAAACAATTTTTACTAGTTTAATTGTATCTGCTCCTTTGGTAACACCCTCATATGATGACTTTAATCCATCTTCATATTCCTGAATTTCCTCATCTGTTACTGATGATATAGCCTTATCAAAATTTTTAACAAAATCTTCAGATGACTCTTTTCCATTTTCATCCAAATAATATCCTTTTTCAAAAGCAATCATGGCTTTGCTATCTTCTGCATTAAGTATTTTTTGTACATCACAAGAATTTAAAGCAGAAAGATATTTTTTTATTGCTCTTCTTTCAGTGCCAGTTATATAACTCACAAGAATTATTGCTACAACTATAATTAAAATTAATATAATAAATAAAATAACATGTGATTTAATAAAAGAACCAATTTTTTGAAATGTATTTTTCATTAGTAAATCTCCTCTCAAATATATAATTTAATATTTTCTAAATTATATTATAACAACTTTAAAACATCAACACATTTTTTTATAAAATATTAATTATAGAACAAAAGCGGACATTTTTAATATTTTGCTATTCATAATATTTTAAAGTCCGCGTCTTTGTTCGTCCGCGAAAAATTGTATAACAATTTTTCTGTGGAATGCTTTATATTA
>CANPZM010000042.1 GCA_947589065.1 uncultured Clostridia bacterium | reverse complement strand
TTGCTAAAATCTAGCAAACTATTAAAATTCTTTGGTTGCGGGGGATAGACTCGAACTATCGACCTTCGGGTTATGAGCCCGACGAGCTGCCAACTGCTCCACCCCGCGATGTAAAACTATTATAAACAAAAACTATTTTACCATGAAAAAAAGCAATTGTCAATAATATTATATGCAAAATATATGAAAAAAATACCAAAGTTTTAAAAAATTGTAAAAAAGTATGTACAAAAAAATAAAAATATGATAAAATATATTCATATAGAGTAAAAAATGATTAATTCGATTATAATTGAAGGAGGAAGAATATGAAGAAAAAAACTGTAATTAAAATACTTTCAACTGTATTAATGGTAGTAATGATAGCAATGACATTACAAAATGTTGTTTTAGCTGATGTTCCAGATCCATCTACAATAGGTGGAGATACTTCAGGAACAACTGCTACAAAATTTAATTCTATTTTAAATACAGTATTAGGTATTGTTCAGGTAATTGGTGTAGCAATTGCAGTTATTATGTTAATTGTATTAGCAATAAAATATATATCAGCAGCACCTAACGATAAAGCAGAAATCAAAAAACATGCTGTTGTATATATAGTTGGTGCAGTTGTATTATTTGGAGCTACAGGAATTCTACAAATAATTAAGAACTTCGCAGGTGAGACTGTAAATAACTAATTAAAAAATAAAGAAGAAGATTATCATTTTTTATGATAATCTTCTTTTTAGTTAAAGAAGGTGAAAACATGACAAAATTAAAAAATACAAAAAAAATAATTTTCACAATATGGATATTTATATATATCATAAATATAACAAAAATAGTATTTGGACTAGATCCTACTGGAATCATAAATACCAATAGATTTGGAGGCAATGGATCAGGAGCCAGTGATTTATACACCATAGGAAATAAATTATTAGGAATAATACAAGCAGCTGGTGCAGGAGTTGCAGTAATTGCTACACTTGTTTTAGGAATCAGATACACATATAGTGCACCAGATGATAGAGCAGAAATCAAAAAGAAGCTTATTCCTTTTATAATAGGTGGAGTATTAGTATTTGGAGCACTTTCACTAGTTAAATTAGTTGAAACATTTACATCAGATCTTAATATATAAAATACAACAATAGAGGAGTGATATAAATGAATAAAAAAAATAAAAAGATTTTATATTATTTAACATATGCAATTTTACTATTAATAATATTTTTACAATCAACATGTTATGCAACAGATGGAATTAACATCCAAAATTCAAACGAATTAGACAATCCATTAAAAGTAATTATTGGTGTAACTGAAGTAATTGCACTTGGAATAGCATCAATAATGCTAATTGTAGTCGCAATAAAATATATGGTTTCATCACCAAATGATAGAGCGGAAATAAAAAAACATGCAATTGTATATGTAGTTGGAGCAGTTATTATATTTGGAGCAACAGGAATAGTTGAAATTATAAAAAATTTTGCAACAGAAGTATTACAATAAAAAACAAAAGAAAAAAGGTTATGAAAACATAATCTTTTTTTTTACCCAAATTTGAAATAATTCATCAAGTGAGAAAGATATATAACAATGTAATTACAAATTGAAAAAAATGTTGAAAAAAGCATAATATTTGTAATATAATTGTAGTAACTAGTATAATAAGGGGGAAAGTGTATGAAAATCCTTAAAATAAGCACTATTATAATTATGATAGTAATGATTTTAATTGTATTTCAAACAAAAATTTTTGCATCTACAACATCGGTAAAAAATTTCAACGATCTAAATTCAGCAGTTAAATCTTTTTTATCAAAAGGAGAAGGTAGTACAAAAACATCAATTAGTGAATCTGATATAAGAAGTGTAATATTTCCAATCGCAAATATACTAACAATAATTGGAGTTATAGTTTTAGTAGCAGTAACAATTATTATGGGAATGAAATATATGTTTGCAACGCCGGAGCAAGCGGCTAAATTAAAACAACAGCTTATAGGACTAGTAGTTGCTGGTGTAGTAATTTTTGGATCAATTGCAATATGGAGACTAGTCTATACTTTCTTAAATAATTCAGGTCTATAAAAAGATTAATATAAAACAAAGGAGGAAATTATGGGAACATACTATATTCCTAGAAATTTAAGAGGAGAGACCAGAATATTATATATATTCACAGTTAAATCACTTATAACAACAGCTGGAGGAGTAGTTTTAGGTTTAATATTCTTACTAATTTTTTCAGCAATTGGAATGAAAATGGTTGGAATAATCATTACAGCCATATTTGCTTTAATTGGATTTGGAGTAGGAGCCATAAAAATACCAACACTTGGCGGAATTCCAATAACTCAAAAAATTGGTGGAGAGCCATTAAGTGAAATAATAATAAGATGGATAAAATTTAATAAAAATAAAAAAATGTATGTATACACAAAGGAGGAAAAATAATGAACGTAATCACTATTTTACAAATTATCTTAGCAGTACTTGTTTTTATAATTTTTGGATTAATAGCAACATATTTTCTAATCATCTATATGAATAATAAAAAACAAGAAGAAGCAGAAAAAGAAATATCAATGGAAAAAGATGATAGCTTAAAAGACTTCAATGGCATGACAAGAGAATCCATATATAAATTTATGGAATTTGACGAAATAAAGGACAATATGATTATAAGAAAAAATAGAACACAATATGTAATGATTTTACAATGTTCTGGAGTAAATTATGATCTAATGTCAGAAGAAGAAAAAATTGCAGTAGAAGAAGGATTTGTTCAATTTTTAAATACTCTTAGATTTCCAATTCAATTATACATACAAACAAGAAGTTTAAACTTAAGAGATATAGTAGATGAATATAAAGCAAAAGTTTCTGAAATGGCTCAAGATATAGAAAAAATAAATGCAAGAATACAAACTGCCAAAGATACAAAAAATGAGCGTTTACTTGAAAAACTAAAATTTGAAAAGAAAAGAAAAGAAAGAGTTTTAGACTATGGAATGGATATTGCAGAATATGTAGCAAGAATGAGTTTAAACAAAAATGTTTTACAACAACGTACATATTTAATTCTTTCTTATTTTGCAAGTGAAACAGGTGCTACACAAGATACACCTGCTGAAGAAATTGATGCAATGTGTTTCTCTGAATTATATACAAGAGCTCAAACAGCAATACATTCACTTCAAGCATCAGAAGTTAGTAGCAAAATCTTAAATTCTGAAGAAATAGCAGAATTACTTTATATTGCATACAACAGGGATGATTCAGAAATTTTACAGTTTAATAAAGCACTTGATGCACAATATGATGCATTATATTCAACAGGTAAAGATGTTTTAGAAAAGAGACAACAGAAACTTGATGAAGAAATAAGAGAAAAAGCATTAGAACTTGCAACAGATAGTATAGTTAAGGCAGATAAATACAAACAAATTGAAGATATGAAAAAAGAACAAAAAATAAAAGAAAAAGCAAATGAACTAATAGATCAATATAAAGAGCAAATGGATGAAGTAACATATAAAGGTGCAAAACAAGAAGTAAAAAAAGCAAAAATTACAGAATCAGATAAAGAAAACCAAGGATAAGGAGGGGTATAAATGAAAAAGAAAAATAGTAATAATAAAATAGATGATGAAATCATTGAAGAGAAAAAAGAAGAAAAAAAGATATCTTTTTTGGAAAAAAATAAAAAAGGTTTAAAAGATTTAATTGCCCCAGCAGGAATAGATGCAACAAATCCAAACTATATTCAAATAGCATCTAGCAGAACTAGATATGCTAGAAGTATGATTGTATCAACTATTCCGAGAATGTGTACATTTCCAGAATTCTTAAGAGGAATGTATACATTTGGAGATTTAAATGTTTCTGTATTTATAAATCCAGTAGGAGAAAATACCTCTCAAACAGAATTAAATAGAACAATAAATGAACTTGAATCTGAAAGAATTGTGGCTTGGGACAGAGGAGATATAAACAGAGAAAGAATTCTAGCTCAAAAAAGAGCAGAAGCTGAAGAGCTAAGAGACCAAATAGCAGCAGGATTTAACAAATTATTCGAGTCATCAATTGTTTGCACATTATTTGCATATAGCATAGAAGAACTAGATAAATATACAGAATTACTATCAGCAGAAATGTCTAAAAACTTAGTTGGAATAAAACCGGCATGGGCAATCCAAGATGAAGCACTTAGAAGTAACATGCCATTCCTAGATAATAAAGTAAATAAAATACATACATTTGATAGACGTTCAATGTCAACAGTATTCCCATTTTTTACATCAGAAATTGGACATGAAAGAGGAATACCACTAGGATTTAATAGACAAACTGGACTACCAATACTATTCGATAACTTCAGTCCAACATTAACGAACTATAACATGGTTATATTTGGAAAATCTGGAGCTGGTAAAGGTGTCACAATTAAGACACTAACAGCTAGATCTGCAGTATTAATGGGAATTGAAAGCCTAGCACTAGATGCAGAAGGTGAATATGGAGTTGTTGCTGAAGCACTAGGTGGTGTAAACGTAACAATAAGTCCAAACTCAAAAACAATAATTAATTTATTTGATATTGAACCAGAAATCGTTAAAGACGAAATAACGGGAAAAGAAAGAACAGTATTAAACGTTGAAAATAAGGTTGAAGACGTTACACAAGCATTACTAACAATGGCAAGAGGAAGTACAAGAAGTAAAGAAGTAAACGAACTTACAAAACAAATAATTTCCGAAGCTGTAGCAGAAGAATATGAAGCATTAGGAATAAACAGTAATATAAATAGTTTATACAAAAATACAAATTCAGCAATCGTAAAAGAAAGAGTAGATAGAGAAAAGAAAGACATGCCAACAATTGGAAGTTGGTATTCTAGAATTCAAAAAAAATCCGAAGAAAATACTAATCCAGATTATAGATTCCATTACAGTTATTTAATAAAAGTTATGAGACAATACGTTAGAGAGTATAATGGACAAATGGCATATTTTGATGGACAGTCAACATTTGAACTATTAGAAGGAATGCCATTTATAAACCTAGATATTTCACAATTAGAGGAAAGATTTGCAAGACCACTTGCTCAACAAATTCTTCTATCATGGATTTGGGAAAAATACGTTAAGAAAAACAGTGAAGACAAGGCAAAAGCAGCAAAGAAAAGGGTACTTATAGATGAAGCATGGATGCTATTACCTTATCCAGAAGCTGTAGATTTCTTAAACACAATGGCAAGACGTGCTAGAAAAAGAAATGTTTCTCTAGCAGTTATGTCACAGAGATTCCAAGATTTTTATGAGAAAAAAGAAGTTGAAGCTGTATTAACATCTTCAGACACCAAACTGTTTCTAGCACAAGATAAATCTGAAATTGAATATATAAAAGAAGTATTCAAATTAAGTGATGGTGAAGCATATTTCCTAACAACATGCCAAAGAGGTGAAGGACTGTTAAAAGTTGGAGAAGATACAGCAATAATTGCAATACAACCAACCAAGAAAGAATTTGAATTTATTGAAACAAATATGAATAAATTAGCAACATTACAAGCGGAAAACAAGTAAAAAAAGGAGTAAAATGAAAAGCAAACTTGTAGGAATAATAATTTTAATATTATTGTTTAATGCAATAGTGCCAAACTTTACACAAGCAACCGATGTTGAGTTTGATGTAAATCATGAAGACTTTGATAATGTAACTAATAGTTATACTAAAGGAGCATTTGAAACATTAAAAGATCAAGGTAAGGCAACACTTAGAGGAAGAAATGGAAATAAAACCAAAAAAACTGAAGGAACTCTAAGTTTTGGATCAACGCTAACTGCTGCAATAGCAGGAATATTCTATCCACCAGCTATACTTTGTTCTACATTAATGACAATAATTTCGCGAGGAAATGAGGTCATTGATATAAATTCTAGAAGTAAAGTCAATTGGTATACAATAGAGGATACAGTCTTTAACAAAATTGATATGTTTGATTCAAACTATTTTGTACAAGATCAGAATGATGAAAACTTTAATGGAAAAATTAAAGATTCAGTTGCTTTGTTTTATAACGTAACAAGGACTATAGCATTAATATGTGGACTTCTAATGCTAATATATGTAGGAATCAGAATGGCATTATCAACAATAGCATCAGAAACTGCAAAATATAAAAATATGCTAAAAGACTGGGTAGTAAGTATGATACTGATTTTTGCATTACCATACATTATCGCATTAATTGGCACAGTTTCAGATGCATTAGTAGAAATATTCGCAAAAATAGCACCAGAATCTTTTGAACAAACATTACTACTTCAAACATTTAATTTATTAGACATTACGAGTGGATGGTCATATACAGCCGTTATGCTTATGTATTTAGTATTAACATTTTATCAAATAAAATTTTTCTTAATGTACATAAATAGGATGCTATCAATTGGATTTTTAATAATAATTTCTCCGTTAATAACCGTAACATATTCAGCAACAAAGACGCCTATATCAGGTAGCAAAGGAGGAACACCAATATTTAGTAAATGGCTAAAAGAATTTACTATAACCACATTTATACAGCCATTACACGCAGCTCTATACATGGTATTTGTATCATCTGCCTATGAAATTTTTACAGTAGCACCATTACTAGCTGTACTATTTTTCATGGGACTATCAAGAGCTGAAAAAATCGTAAAGAATATATTTGGAATGAGAAATATGGCATCAATTAATTCAATGTCTGCATATATGCCATTTAAGAGAAAAGGTTAAAAAGCAGAAATAATTATATGTATCAGAAAGGAATGAAAATAAAAATGAAAAAGAAATTCCGAAAAATTATATGTATCTTAATAACTACAGTAATGATTTTAACAATAATAGGAAACATTTCATTAGCCTCAAATGCTACAGTTATAAATCAAGTTACTATGCCAACAGGAAGTGGAATTTGGGGGACTGTTAGTTCATTTTTAGACGGAGTTGCCGGAATTGCATCAGGAATACTAAGAATACCATTATTACTAATAGCTATTGGAATTCATGCATTAATTACAGGAATTGCCACTTTAGGAGGAACAAATGCTTCTATAGGATTCCTTACACCAGACGATATGTTTTTTAACGAATTAAAAATTACAGATATAAACTTTTTTGATTTTTCACAACCAGGAACAATTAATACAATAAGAGAAAATGTTGCACAATGGTATTATGTAATGAGAATATTTGCAATGGTAATACTATTAGCAATATTAATCTACGTTGGAATTAGAATGGCAATTTCAACAGTAGCATCAGACAAGGCACAATATAAAAAGATGTTAATTGATTGGGCAGTCAGTTTTGCATTAATATTCGTACTAAATTATATAATAATTTTTACAATTACAGTTAATGATGGATTAGTAAATATGCTAAGACAGCCAGCAAGAGTACAATTTGGACAGGGACTAAGTGACCAACTAATCAAGGAAGCAGCAATAGGTAAAGCAACAGTAACATGGACAGCACTTTTGGTATATTGCATGCTATTAGGTCTATCATTAAACTTTTTAATAAATTATATAAAACGTATGTTAACAGTTGGATTTTTAATAATAATTTCACCATTAATAACAATAACATATTCAATAGATAAAATGGGAGATGGAAAAGCACAAGCATTAAACTCATGGATGAAAGAATTTATGCTTAATGTCTTAATTCAACCATTTCACTGTATATTATTTCTAGTGTTTGCATCAGCATCAATAGAACTAATACAAAGTGATGGCTCACTAGCAGCATTAGTATTATCAATTATATGTATGGGATTCATAAACAGAGGAGAAAAGATAATAAGAGAAATTTTCGGTTTTAGCCAAGCATCATCATTAGGTGAAACAGTTGCATCAATTGCAGCAGTAAAAACAATTGGAAGTGCAGCTACTAAAGCTGGATCAACAGTAATGAAAAATTCAAAATTTGGAAAAAATATCTCAAATAAAATAAGTAGTTCAAAATTTGCTCAAAGCAAAGCTCGGAAAAGCAATAGGCACAGTTGGAAATTTCAACAAAAAAGCTTTGCCATTTGCTGTTGGAGGAATGAGTGCTGCATTCGAAGTTGGACTTAATAGTCCAGCAAATGCTGCACAGGTTGGTGGAGAAGCATATAAGGCTGCAAAAGCATGGGTAACGCCAGATCCATCCGCTCCAGGAAGCACACAAAATATAAAATCAGCAGAAAGTCAACTACAAAAAGCAGCAAAAATGATTAGTGATAATACCAACTTAGCAGGATATGACACAGGAGCACATAAAGCAGATTTGCAAGCTCTTACAGAAACATTAATAGGAGCTAATATGGATGCATTAAATGGAGAGATTCAAGATGCCCTTAGAGCATTAAGAAGTTCAAATCCAGATTATTATGATCCAACAACAGTTGACGGAATTAAACATTTACAGGAACTACAAGCTTTAGCAACAGATGAAAATTTAGCAAGTAAATTGGCTGACCCAGATGGACCATTTGGAGCTGCACGCCATGCAGATAGGGCAGCACAAGGACTAGGTGATGACTTATCATCAGAAGAAATAGAAGTAATAAACAAAATTCAAATGAGAAATTTAGCTAGTGCTGCACAAAACTTAAATACACAATATGACGCAGCTGGTAGCAGAGATGCCAAAACAGACGTAGGAAATTTCATTGACGGACTATAATAAAGGAGATGAGTAGTATTAAAAAGAAAAAAAATAGTAATAAATATATAATTTTATTTTTCATATGTATTATGGTAATGATAATATCTTTGATATTAATACTTAAAATAACAAAACCAAAATCAAAAGAAGAACAACAAAAAGAACTCAAAGATAATACTGCTCAATCACAAGAGAATGAAGAAATAGAAGAAGAAAAAATAGAAAATCTATCAGAACAAAATAGAATGAAAAGATATATAGGAATATTTTTAGAAAATATAGAAAACAAAAACTATGAAGCAGCATATGAAGTATTAAATGAAGACTTTAAAAAAACATATTTTCCAAAAATAGAGGACTTCAAAAAATATGCACAAAAATATTTTAATTCATCCATAGGTTTAGAATATGAAGATATAGAAAGATTTGCAAACAACAAAACAGGAAATATGTATATTATATGGACAATTGCAGATAATTTATTAAGTCTAAAAAAATCAGATGAAGAAAAAGAAATAGAAGAAAGGACAAAATTTGTAATAATAGAATATGATTACAATAATTATGAAATGTCATTTAGTGTAATGAGCGAGGAGTAAATATGTTTTTAGAATTAAGATTGAAAGCAAGAAATTTTATAAAAAAGCATAAAAACAAATTAATAGTAATATTAGTAGTTTGGTTAATTATAGTAATAATAAATTTTGTATTAGCGCATAAAAAGGAAAACATTGTTTTAAATACGACATATGCACCTCATGAAGTTTTACTAAAAAGTGACTTTAATGTTCCTAAAGATAAGCAGAATCCAATAGAAGATTTAATATATGATTATGTGGAAAAATGCAATAATAAAGACTATTCTGGAGCTTTTAACCTTTTAACAAATGATTGTAAAACACATGTGTTTGATGATTCACTAGACAAATATAAGGAATATGCTTCAGCCGTATTTAACAATAAAAAAAGATATACAATTCAAAACTATTCTAATTACGGTCAATATTATATTTATAATATAAAACTAATAGATGATATAATTAAAGATGGATTAACAGGAAAAGAATATGCATATTATGAAGAAAAATTAGCAATTCAAGAAAATGAAAATGGATTACAATTATGTGTTAATAATTACATGGGACATGATGATTTAAAGAAATCAGGAGAAGACGATTATTTAAAAGTAAGAATAGAAGATAGATTAAAATTTTATGAATATGAAGTATATAAAATTAATATAACAAATAAAACAGATCAAAATGCAATAATATATAATGAAGAATCTGGAAATGAGGTTCTTGCAAAAATAGGAGATGAAAATAGATTACCAACCAAAACAGATCAATTAATGATTTTAGGACCACATGAGACAAGAACCTTTAATGTAACTTTTCAAAAGTTTTATGATGGACAAGCACCAACCGAAGAAATAATATTAAATAAAATTAGAATTGTAAAAGATTATACAGGAAAAGAAACAGATGATGAAATTTTAAAAAAAGCAGAAAAAACATATAGTATGAGTATACCTATTCAATAATGTCAGAAAGAGAGGTGAAGAATCATGGCAAGATACGAAGATAATAATGAAGAAGAACAAGCAAAAGAAGAACAAAAAGAAAAGGAAGAACAAGCAAAAGAAGAACAAGAAGAAAGTCAAGAAAGCGAATCACAGGGAAATTCAGCAGCCTCTAAATTTGGTTATTCAATGGATGACGAATCAGATGAAAATGGCGAACAAAATGATAAAGATTCATCCAAAAAGAAAAAAGATAAAGAAAAAGATAAGGGAAAAGATAAATCATCAAATAATAATTCTAATACGCAATCGCCAGAAACCTCACCTCCAGGAACTGGAGCTGGAGCCGGGGCAGGTGAAGGAGTAGGAGCAAGTGCAGAAACTGGAGCAGGTGCAACAGCAGGTGCAGAAGCCAGTGCAGGTGCAACAGCAGGAGCTGGAGCTGCAGCAGGGGGGGCCGCAGCAGGAGCTGGAGCAGGCGCAGGGGCCGCTGCCGCTGCAGTTCCATTAGGAATAGCAATTGTAATAATATTAATAATAATTATTGTTATAGGATGGATAAGTTTTCTAGTAACAGGTGCACCACTATTATGGAATAAACTTAAAGATATAGCAGGAGGATTATGGCAAGGTCTAGAAGGTTATATTATAGGAAGAGACAAAGTATTAGTAAAGCAAGATGATATTATTGGGGCAGCTCAATACATATATGATATGGGATATGATTTAGTAGGAATGGGATTCGCAGAAAATGTACTTATTTATGGACAAACAGATCAAAATGGTCAAGAAATAGAAGTAGAAGAAGGTCACGAAAAAAATGAAATTAAAGCAATTAATGCTCCATTCTTAAGAGCATATCTAGTTGCAGAAAATAGAACATATTTAATCAATAATTTTACTTTTAATTTGGCAGACTTTGCGGAGAGTATTTTTGATTTTTCAATATTTTCGGAAGGTAATGATGCTTGGGGTACAGGATTAATAAATTTTGATTATAATTTTATAGATACAATATTAAGTCCATTTAAGGGTATATACATAAAAGATATTAATATAGGGGAATTAGTTGAGGGAGTCAAAATTGATAGAGAAGCAAACCAAATGAGAATTAGAAGAGCTAACTTAGGAGGTGTAGATATATTTGACTTAGCACACAATGATTATACATACTATAACTTAGAAGGTTGGTCTGGTAGATATGGAAAACCATTTGAATTGTCTCTAACGCTACATCTTGCAACAATGGCACCAGATTTAGTAAAAGAGTTTGCATTAAATAAAGATTTAGATGCAAAAGTAAATGTAAAATTATATAATACAAAATTTAATGGAAAAGCATATATCAATGGACAATGTGTGGATGACTTGTTAAACGAAACAACAACTGAGGAAGTCGTTACAGGATATGATCCAGATACTGGAGATGAAATAACAACAACTCAATCTGTTAACAAATATACAGGAGATACAAGAGATGATTTAGAACTAGCTCAAAATCGTGCTCAAGAAGTAAATACATCAATACCATATATATCAAGTGTTACACATCATTGGTTTAGAAATGTTTATTTCGAATCGACATCGTCTACAGGTGCTAGTAGTGATACTGATATAGGTGTAGATAAAAAAGGAGACAGAGACGAAATTACAGGAAAAGATAAACCAGATGGAATAGAAGATTACTATGAGGATAAGGGTCCTAAAACACAAGTAACAAGAAAATTGTCTACTAGTGATTATGCATATGACTTTGGAGAATCTGATGATGAAATAACAGTGCCAACATCAATGACAATTACTGGAATGGATGGAACTGTGGAATTTAAAGGAACAATGAAAAAAAGCATTGTACAAGTTAGAGATGCTGTAAGAGGTAAAACGAATGAAACAACTAAAAATCTGTTTAAGAAAAAATACTATATTTATGATGGAACAATAGAAAGAGCCAAAAAAATCAACGAAGATAGAATAAAAGTAAATGTATATGGAGACAAACCAGATGAAAGCTTAAAAAACTACATAACAATGACAAATGAATCATTAAGTGCTTTCACAATATTAGAGGGAAGTGAAACTCTAGATGCACAATACATTTATAGAGACTTAAAAGAACTAGTAATAGAATTAGGTTATTTTGAAAGAGAAGATTTTGATGTAATAGAGAAAAAGATATTAGAGTGGCCGATTCCAGATTATACACCTGTTGAATGGCCAGAAAGAAAATCAGAAAAACAAATTTTAGAATATGGAACATTAATTTCATCAGAAGCAACAATAGCAAATTCATTAGGATTATCATTAGAAGAATATAAAGAAATAAAAAATAGAAATAAAGATGATGAAGAAAATACAAGCGATGACAGTAATATATTAAAAGGAACTTTATTTATAGGAGACTCATATATAGATGGATTAAAAAATTATGCACCAGTAGATGATGCTACATATTTCGCAAAACCAGGAGAACCACCAAGTTATTTTCTTAACAATATAAAATCATTACCATCAAAAGCAAGTCAAGTATGTGTATATATGGGGGTAAATGGTCCTGATCAAATAGAGGCAATGAAAGGTGTTGTAGAAAGTTTAGCACAAAGATATAACAATGCAAAAATATACATAATAGAAGTAATGCACCTTGGAAAAAACTATACTAATTACCCAGTAAACCAAACAAATTCAAAAATAGATGTATTTAATGCTCAAATTAGACAAAAAT
The DNA here is from genome assembly GCA_947589065.1 of uncultured Clostridia bacterium. GTDB lineage: Bacteria > Bacillota > Clostridia > TANB77 > CAG-508 > UMGS1994. Next base: position 4,006 of record CANPZM010000042.1, on the reverse strand, counting down.
GTAAACAATACAACAATGTATTTTTTATCGATGCATCACAGGGATTAGTATCTGGAGGATATCTTGCACACCCAGATGGTGAAGGTATACATATGCAGACAAGCGATTACAAAAAATGGACTACAAATATAGCTGAACAAATTAAAAGAACCCAAAATATTACAGCAAATGCAAATGCTGATGGTGAAGTAGATACAAAAGAAAAAAATGGAGATGGATATTCAGAACTTGTTATATACAATTCAAAAATTTATAGACACTACTTACAAGGTTCAGGATCTTGGTCAAGCTTCCAATTTCCTGATAGATCAGGTTGTAGCATAGCCGGAAATGGTTGTGGAATTGCAGCAGCAGCAACAGTATTATCTGCATATCCAAAAACAGCAAACATAACACCATTAGAAACAGCGAAAGCAACAATTGAAGAAATGAAAACATCAAAACACTATTGGCCAATGGCAGATGATATTGCTAATGCAATGAGCAAATTAGGAGTGCAAGCAAAAGCTTATGAAAGAGAAGAAACAGAAGAAACTGCAACTATAATAAAAGAAGCATTAAAAGAAGGTAGAGAAGTAATAGCAAGAATTTCAAAAGGACCAGATTCAAGATTTACGCACGGACTTCACTATGTAACTTTAATAAAATATGAAGATGGAGAAGGAATAAATATTATTAATTCATCTGGAATGAGCGAAAGCATGAACTTTTATGACGGAACAATAGAAGAATTTATTGAAAATTACATGCCAAATAAAGGTTCAGGCAATGGATTTTTAGTAACACAAGAAGCTACAACAGGAATAATGTATAATGGTTTTGAACCAGACAAAGATGTCATTGCAATGGGCAATGGAAAGATAGTTGAAGTATTAAACGATTCAAATAACTTATTTTCAGAAGAAGTAATAAAAAACGAAATTGGTGGAACAGCAACACTTAATGCAGACCCAACACCAGACAATCCATCTGTAGGTTTAGTACAAGATGGAGTAAGAATAAAACTTACTGATGTGGCATTAAAGGGATATACTTTAGTAATATATGGAATAAAGTTAGATGAAAGTGTACAAGTAGGAAATGATGTAAAAGCAAGAGACGTAATAGGTAAAACGCGAGAAGATTCAGATATATGTCTAATATTAATAGATAAAGATAAATCAATAGTAGAAGATATAGAAAATTATATAAAAGTTCCAGAAGTTAAGAAAGATCAAAAAGAAAAATTATTAGGAGGAAATGCTGAAGAAAAAGTATGGATTGCATTAAAAGAAGCTGGATATTCAGATGAAGCAGCTTCTGGAGTTATGGGAAATATTTTTGGAGAATCTGGATTCAGAGCAGATGCAGTTGAAGCTGGAAGTGGAGAAGGCATTGGACTATGTCAATGGTCTTTTGGAAGAAAAGCACAATTACAAGCATATGCTGCTTCAAAAGGCGTATCATGGCAAGATGAAGATACACAAATTGAATTCTTATTAGCAGAATTAACTCCAGAGAATACTGGAGGAGGAGCAGAAGCATACGCAGAGTATCAATTCTTTGCTCCATATGACAAGTATAAAACTCAATGGGAAAATGCAAAAACTGTAGAGGAAGCATCAGTAGCATTTCGTATGGGATTTGAAAGACCTGGAGAGAGTACAGCAAGAGACCAAGCCAGAATAGATGCTGCAAATAGATATTATGAATTATATAAAAATAAATATTAAAAGAGAGAATTTATATGAAAAGTAAAACAAAAAAGACCCAAAAAAGAATACTTATAATAGCAATTATATTAATAATATTACTATTAGTTATAAGTATAATATACTTCTTAGTAAGAAAAAAAGAATTAAATAAACCAGAAGAACAACCTATTCAAATTATTTATCCAATAAACGTATCATATTTTTCTAAACTTTATGATGGAACAGTAGATGAAACATACATAATGGAGAAGATAACAAAGTTAAGAGACTATATTGTAAATAATAAGCAAAACATTGACAATTTACAGAATGATGAAATGATTAATAGAGAATATGAAAATAATAAAGCTCTTATTAAAGACATAGGAATTCAAAATATAGAAGATTATAAAAAAATCGTTAATCAAATACAGGAAATAAAAGAACAAAATATACAATACAGTTATGCAGAGTTATTGATAGATACTTTTGATGAAACCAATGAATTTTCAACAATAGATGTAGATATAAAATTTGTAGGATATGATTCATTACAATTTTATATAGAAATTTATAATAATTATGATGATATATTGTCAGCAGTCCATGTAAAATCAAAAATATAGTTATTGAATTTACTACAAGGAGTGATAAATTAGTGAAAAAACATAAAAAGAAAAAAATGTCTAAAGAAAATAAAACCATTATTATATGCATTGTATTATTTTTAGGCTTACTAATTACAACAATTATACTAATTTCATTATCTAATAAAGCAAATAAACCTCAAAATAATAATTTAGAAATAGACTTAAACCAAAAATTAGCCACAATAGAAGATGTTACAAATTATTTTGATGCTACATATTATTCTGAAAAAGTTTCAACAGAAGATGGATATGATATTGATGTTTATTTAAGCTTTCCATATCAGCTATATGAAGAGAAAAAATCAAAAGAAAGTTATTTTAAAAATTTTTACGAAAAAATTGCAATAGTATGCGAATTCAAAAGCTTTAGACTAATTGATGAAAATAAATCAATTAATATATCAGTAAAATGTAGTGAAACTGGAATATCAGAAGTTTTAATAAACGGAGAAACAGAATATTTTAAAAAACACGACTCAAAAAATAGTATAGAAAATGAACTAAAAGTTAAAAATATAAATTTAAAAACAAATTCACAAATCTTAATAGATTTAATTAATGCAAAATGGAATGCAAAAAATGTAAAACTAGGAACTCAAGAAAGCACATACAACAAGTATCAAATATATTTTGACGAAGGATATGAAATAAGAATAGTAAATGGAAAAGTTTTTAACATTGTATTCAATAGTAAATATAAAGATCAAGTTGTAGATGGATACAAAGTAGGGACTGATTTAAAAGAAATAGAAGATAAATTAGGCAAATCATATACAGAACAAGCAATTTTAGGATATAGAACAGCGAACTATTATATATATTTTACTAAAGATGAAATTTCAATATATCCAAATTATAAGTTTGAAGATTATGATTCATTTGAAAAATTATTAAAAGAATATGGAGAAAAACAGGACATAAATGAATTTTTGTATGAACTTACTGATATATGGCCAGATTACGATAAATATGAATATGATACAAACTATGTTGAAATTTGGTACACATTAAAAGGTGTAAAAATTTCATATAATTCAGTAAATCCTGAGGGAATTCAAATATATGAAAATTATAAAGGAAATTTAAAAACAGAATTACCAGAATTTAAAAATGTATATTATAAAATGGATGAGAATTTAATAATGGAAAAAGAAAAATTAAGACAGATGAGCACAGGGATGTATGATGACAGCATAAAAAATGAAAACCCAATATTATGGAGTAATAAATTCATATTTAGAGGAGACTACAAAGAAAACTCATACAGAAATGTAAAAATTGAATCAATTGATAATCAATATCCTAATAATGAATTTGACGATACTATACAAGTTTATAAATATGTATGGGCAGACGATTCACATTTAATATATAGTATACAAAGAAAAGGAATATATGTATATAATGCAGAAACCAGAGAAACGTATACATTAATAGAAGGAGAAGATGAGTATAATATAACGAACTTCGATAGAAATACTAAGACAATTGAGTATGACGAAAAACAAGCACATGTAGAATATTAAGGGGAAATAAAATGAAGAAAGCCAAAGGAATACTTAAAAAATTATTAATTGTATACTTAATAATTTATATTGTTTTATCATCAATGTCTACATGCTTTGCAAGACCTTATGATGAAAAATGTGGGGAATATGTTGCACAATATGCTAGAGACTATAT
>CANPZM010000041.1 GCA_947589065.1 uncultured Clostridia bacterium | reverse complement strand
ACGCTTCAGCGTCAGCTAGTATAAAGGCCTTATAGGCCGATATGGAAATCCCCCAGTTATACTGGGGGATAATTATTTACAAAATAAAACAAAATTCTACATTAATTCATATAATATATAAAAAGTAAGGAGGTCATTTTTTTGAATATTGAAGGAAAAAATGTAGGATTTGTTTTGACAGGTTCTTTTTGTACATTTAAAAAAAGTATTGAAGTTCTTAAAAAGATTGTTGAAAAAGGTGCCAATGTTATTCCTATTATGTCATATAATGCATATCAACTTGATACAAAATTTGGTAAAGCAAGTGATTTTATATCTCAAATAGAAAATATAACTAATAATACGATAATTCATACAATACAAGATGCTGAACCTATTGGTCCAAAACATTTGACTGATATAATGGTAATAGTTCCTGCTTCTGGAAACACGATGGCAAAATTGGCTAACGATATTATAGATACACCAGCAATAATGGCCGCAAAATCTCATTTAAGAAATCAAAATCCTATAGTAATTGCTCCATCGACCAATAATGCGTTAAGTGGGAATGCAATTAATATTGCAAAGTTACTTAATATGAAAAATTATTATTTTGTACCATTTAAACAAGATAATCCAATTTCAAAACCAAATTCCGTAGTATTTGATTCAGATTATGTAATAAAAACAATGGAATTTGCTTTAGAAGGAAAGCAAATTCAACCAATTTTATTGCAAATATAATATAAATAAACTTAAGATTAAGTATCAAAATTACTAAATTGCTAATATAGATTTTTTATGTTATAATCCACTTAATTGATTTTCTTTATAGTCTTTAATATTTGGATTTTATTTGATTTATAGCATTATTTTATTAAATATTGTTATCAAGTAATATGTGTCTAAATATTTGAAAATCAAGGGAACATTTAATTTATATTGCAAGGAGGGTTGACTTTATGAAGAAACAAATTCAAATTAAGGCTTCTGAAATTACTCCGAGTAAATTAACGGAGTTGTTTCGGGCAATCTTTATTGATTTAATTAATTCACCAGATAAGATTGTATTAAAAGATCTTAATGCTCTGATTACTTTTAATCAAGAAAAGGTTGTACTTGCCGAAGACAACACTACATCTAAAATAAGTTTTGAAGTGTTAGATGTGGTCGATGAGATTCCTGTTAATGAGCCAATATTGTATCCTCAAATGAAATTAGACGTAGATGAAAAAAACAGTGTTACTGATGATGCAGAAGAAATTATAGCTAACGAAGATGTAAAAGAACAAGAAGAAAGAAAAAATGGAACTGATTTATTAAAAAGTGATACTGATGACAAAATCAAAGGTAACAAAGAAAAAAAAGAACAAAATTCATCTAATGCTTTGCAAATTGAGGATATTGTAGCAAGTTCTGAAAATTATGCAGATTTTTTAAGTAAAATGTCAGATATTATGCATTTTTCTAATTCTAAATTTAATAGGGCTGAACAATTTAATATAATAATAAAAACAGCTCTTAATGTTAAATTTAGATGGGATATAATTTATAAAAAAATGGAAAGTGCTGGATTAAAATTTACTATATCTGATCAACAATATTTTTCAAATCTTGTTTCACGATATTTTGATATGAAAATAACTAAGTTTCTTGGAAAAGTTGCAATAGAACTTTCAAAAAGATTTGGAACAGATTTAGCAGGTATTGTAAAAAAATCTACGGAAAAAGATGAAAATGTAGAGTTAAGAGTTGCAGAAAAAATTATAAAAGAACCGGAGGCAATTGAAAAAAATGATGAGATTCAGGGTGATAAAGGAAAAACTTTGAATAAATCAATAGTTGTAGCCAGAAGAATATTTTATTGTTTACCAGCAAAGGAAGAACTAGACGATGAATATGCTAAAAAGGTTGAGGCTTTTGAAGAATTTGTTATTGAAACTGATAAAAGTAAGATTTTATTGGAACGAATAAAAAGTGTTTTGCATTTTATGATTCCGGAGGACTTATATAAACTATCTCAAATTGATGTTATAGCTGAATATTTTGGAACATTGTTTTGGTATAAGAACATTGATTTTGATATACCTAATTTATTTGAAGATTCAGTCTTTATGGTAAAAACACGTATTAGAAAGTTTATTTATACGTTCACCAAAAATTATTATGGAATTGAAAAAGTTGCAATCGAACCCTTTATTGCTGAGTTAAGAGATTCAATAATAAATGATGATGAAAAATCTCTTCTCAAAGATTAATACCCTTATAAAATAGCTATCTAAGTGAAAAAAATTAGATAGCTATTTTAGTTAAAATAATAAGTAATTTAATTTGAAAAGATTTTGATTGAAAAATGCATGAATTCGTGATATATAATTATATATATTTATGTTCATCAGGATAGAAAAATATTGCTATTTTAATTTTGTTAAGGCTGAATTTTTTATATAATAAGAAAGTTCTCTGAACTTCCTAATGCATTAGGAGGAAATAAGATTAATTATGATAAGTAATAAATTAAAGAATGAAATTATTCAATTAGTTAATGAAGGAATAGAATTAGAAATAATTTCAGAGGAATCTGGTATAGGATTAGATGAATTGCAAGAAATAATACTACAGCATAGTACAGAGACTAATATGAAAAGTATTCAAAATGATAGCAGAAAAAATAGAAATAGTAATAAAATGAAAATTTTAATAGAGAAATACAATGAAAAAATAAAAAAATCTACTCCTTTACCTGAAGCATTATCATTAGAAGAGAGTGCTCAAATAGATATGGCAATTGAAAAAATATTGGATTATGCAAAAGATATGCAAGATTTGAGTGATTTACAGAAAAAAAGAAGACTTTTAAAAGTATCTAATGAATTTGAAAAAATTAGTGATATGCCTTTAAATTTTGATCAAGTAATGTCAATTTTAGAAATATATAAAAGAAATATAGATAATTTTTCAAGATATGATGAGAAAAGTATAAATATTTATAATGCTTATAGAAGGGTTAATATAAAACTATTAGGAATAATTGCTCAAGAAGTTGATTCTACTGATTCCATAGAAGTATTAAAAAAATTTAGTAAAATGGTTGATGATAATTCAAAAAAAAATGATTTATTAGCTAGTAGCATAAAAATGAAGATTTCTAATAAGATACATGCAATTATTCATCAGCAAGCTTTAGATAAAATTAAATATGAAATGTCGATAAATGTTAAAAAAATGATATTAGGGATAGCAAATGGGGCAGCTAGTACTGATGAAATTATGCTCATACTTCAAGAGGAAACTGAAAAGAAAATTAATAATAATAAATCAAAAGGAAATTTTGCAATTGCTTCGACACAAGCTAGGCAACAGATAATGATTCAAGTTAGAAGAATCATTGCTGAAAGAGCAAATGAATTTCCAGTGAACAATCCAAATCTTTCATTAAAATTATTAGATGGATTGGAAAATCAATCAAACTATATGCAAAATTTAAATGCAATTGTAAAAAATCTGTGTTGTAATAGAAGATATGTGGAAGCAAAACAAATTGTGGCAATGAAGTCTGCACATTCGAATAATTATGCATATTTTAAAATGTTAAAAAAAGATATTGCATGTAAAGAATTGGCTGATTTAATTATTGATATGTTAGAAAATCCAAAAACAGAAGTGGAAGAACAAGCATTTATTGATACTTTGGAAAAACAACTAAAGAAGGAAAAAATTAGTTTAAGTTCGATTATATTAGGAAAACAAAAGCATTCTGAAAAATTAATTACATTAAATGATATATGGTATGAAAAGAATGGTAAAAATAAATAGTAAATTTTCTTAAAAATATGATATACTAGATGCAGTTATATTATACGAAAGATAAGGAAGGAGTATTGAAATATGAATGATGATAGGTTTAGAGAGTTACAAGATAATTTGAATAAAGTTTTACAACAAGGAAAAGAGAAGCAAGAAGCTGAGAGAATTAAAAAAATAGAAGAAAATAAAGAAAAAGATTTTAATAAAGATGAGTTTATTTATGAATTACAAAGTAAAATAACTTCTTTGGAAGAAAAGGAAAGAAAGAATATAGAAATGAGTAGATCATCTGATGAATCAGATGGACCTGAATTTCCAGAAGAATTAGAGAATTTTAATCTTGAAACAGTTTATATTGCCCTTCTTTATGGAACACCAAATGCAATTTCGAAATATTATTTTGAGAAGGATTTATGCTTTTTTTCTAGTCTTATAATATTAAACTTATATAAAAGTGTAATTTTTAAAGAAGGAGAAAAAAGTGCTCCGCCACAATTAAAAGAAGGATTTAATTTTCCTAAGACTATTGGTGAATTGTATGACTTAAAGTGTTTGATGAAAGATACACCTTTATATAAAAAATATGATTTTGAATATATATATAGGGAATTAAAAAAATTATTTATACTAAAGGCAAATTACTTAAAATCACCAACAAAAAGTATTCAAGATAAAGTTTTAGAAATAAAAAGCTATGACAGATATAATGATATGTCTGCAGAAGAAGTTGAAGATGCAATAAAACAAATTAATGTAACTAATAGATTGAGCCAAGCTATTTTAAATAAAGATTTAGCTAAATTTTGGCTTGATGAAAAAAATGAACTTAGAGAAGGAATAAAAATACCTTTTCCAATAATGAATATGGTTTTTAAAGGATTTAGAAAAGGTGAGATAATGACTTATGCCATGCCATCTAATGCTGGAAAAAGTAGATTTACTATAAATTTGGCTTGTAATATTGCATTTTTATGTAAGAAAAAAGTTTTGATAATATCTAATGAAATGACTGAAGATAAAATGAGATTATGTGTTTTGACTACAATTCTTAATAATCCTGAAATACAAAAGCTTCATGGTCAAATAATAAGAAAAAATGAAGGAGAGCTTCTAGAATTTAAGTTTAAGGCTGATGACCCTGATAGCGTAGAACTTGATGAAGAAGGTTTCATAAAAAGACTTGATAATGAAAGTCAAAATGATTTTATTAGTAGGTTGAAAAAATGTTCAACAGAATTTAATAAGATTATGGCTGTTACAGAATGGATAAATAATGAAATTAATAATTCAGTATATTTTGTACATTTAACAGAATATACCAATAATGATTTACATGAAGTAATAGCAAATTATATGTATAAAGATGGAATAGAATATGTATTTTATGATACTTTAAAATCTGATGTTAATAATATTGGATTGGCAGATGAATTAAAGAAAACAGCTACATTACTTTCAGAGTTGACTCAAAAATTTAATATTTTTATTGGGGCATCAATACAGCTTTTAGAAAACAGTACAATACCTATTAATCTAACTATTAATGATTTATCTGTAAGTAAGAATATAAAAGAGGTATTTGATACATTGTCATTGTTTAAGCAAATTCAAAGAAAAAATTATAAAGATTATGAATATGCATCTACTGATAGATTTTTGGATTGTCAAGATTTAGAAGATTATGCTGATCCTGATGAAAGATATTATATTTGTGTAGTTGACAAAAATAGGGCAGGTGCTAAGCCTAAATTATTATTTAGATTAAATTTAGCATATAATGAATGGCAGGAACTAGGATATGTAAGAGTAAAAGAAGAAAATAGTTAAAATGAAAAAAATACTAACTTTATGTTAGTATTTTTTTATATAATAGGAACTTTCCTATTATATAAAAAAACTTACATTAATATTATTTGAAAAGAAAAAAGTTATTATTCTCCAGATAGAGGATTAGCTTCAACTGCATGTCTAATTTGTTCATTATCAACATGAGTATAAATTTCAGTTGTTGAAATGCTTTCATGACCTAACAGTTCTTGTAATGCACGAATATCAACATTTCCATATTTGTACATTAATGTTGCTGCTGTATGTCTTAATTTATGTACAGAATATTTATTGGGGTCAATTCCTGCAAGCTGTAATTCTTGTTTAACTATATATTGGACAGTTCTATTACTAATTCGTTTTCTTTGCTCACTTAAAAATAAAGCATCTTTAGAATTGAATTGTACACCTTCTTTAGGTCTTTCTCTAAGATAAGAATTGATTGCATTAATACATGCTTTATTTAAATAGATTGTACGTTCTTTATTTCCTTTACCAATAACATTAAGCTTATTTTCTAAAAAATCAATATCTTTAATATTAATTCCAACTAGTTCAGACAAACGCATACCACAATTTAAAAATAAAGTTATTATGGCATAATTTCTTGTAGTATTATCATGATTTCCGTGTGAAGAAGGAAGAGGAGATTGAGCAACTTTTAAAAGCTCTTGACTTTGCTCTAAAGTTAGATACTTAGGTAATCTTTTTCCTAATTTTGGAGTTTCTAAATCTAAGCTAGGGTTATTAGGGATTTTTTTGGTTTTGTTACATAAATATTTGAAAAAGACTTTAATACTTGCTACTTTTCTGGCTAATGTAGCAGGCTTACTATGAAAGTTTTCTTTCATATATCCTAGAAATGCATGTATGTCTTCTAAAGTTATTTTTGAGATTGTATCTAAAGTTAAATCATTTATGGCAATGTTTGTAAGTCCAGTTTCATTGTCCATAGCTGCCATACCATATTTGTATTTTATAAACTTTAAAAAGTGATTTATATCATAATTATATTCTTTCATTGTATTTGGTGATTTATTTAATATAGTGGAAGAATAATCTAAAAAATCATTTAAAAAATCTGGATTATCGTTTTTATTAATCATTTCTTTAGCTCCTTTTAATGAATTATAATATTAATATTTAGTTTTTTCAATTATTTAAATTCGTAATGTTTAAAATTTTGAAAAGTTATATTATAATAGTATTGCTATATTTTTAATGGAGGAATTTCGATTGAGTTATATAGAATTTAAAAATGTATATAAACAGTATAAAATGGGTGAAGTTACTATAGATGCTTTAAATAATACTAATTTTTCAATTGATAAAGGAGAATTAGTTGTAATTGTTGGACCTAGTGGTGCTGGAAAGACTACAACATTAAATATATTAGGAGGAATGGATACAACAACTTCTGGTAAAGTATTTGTTGATGGAAAAGAAATTACTAAATTAAATAATAAAGAATTAATAAAATATAGAAGAAATGATATAGGCTTTGTTTTTCAATTTTATAATTTAGTACAGAATTTAACTGCTAAAGAAAATGTAGAATTGGCAACGCAACTTTGCAAAGATGCATTAGATGTTGAAGAAATATTAAAACAGGTTGAATTATTAAACAGAAAAGACAACTTTCCATCTCAACTTTCAGGTGGTGAACAACAAAGAGTAGCAATTGCAAGAGCAATTGCTAAAAATCCTAAATTATTACTATGTGATGAGCCAACAGGTGCTCTTGATTATAAAACTGGAAAAAGTATTTTAAAGCTACTACAAGATATGTCTAGAAAAGAAAATATGACAGTTTTAATAATTACACATAATACAGCATTAGCACCTATGGCCGACAAAGTTATTCATTTTAAAAATGGGACAGCAGAAAAAATTGTGATTAATGAAAAAATAGTTTCAATTGATGAAATTGAATGGTAATGCAAAGGAATAATATATGAAGAAATCTTTATGGAAAAATAATTTTAAAGAAATAAATAAAACTAGAAGAAGATTTATATCAATATTAGTTTTGGCTTTTTTAGGAGTAGGTTTTTTCTCTGGGCTAGTGGCTGCTGGACCAGATATGAATGAGAGTTTAGATATTTATGTTGATTCATCTAATCTACATGATGTTGAAATTATATCCACTTTAGGATTAACTGATGATGATATTGAATCTTTAAAAGAAATAGAGAATGTAGATAATATAGAAGGAATCAAAACTAAAGATACAATAATTAGAATTGACGAGGCTGAAAGTATTGCTAAAATATTAGAATATAATTCACAAATGAATACACCTGCTATTATAGAAGGAAGATTGCCTGAAAATTCTTCAGAATGTTTATTGGATAATGCTTATACAATTTTTGATTCATCAACAAATTATATTGGAAAGAAAGTTATATTTGAAAATGATGAAGTAAATTCAGATGATAAGCCTGTGTTTACAAGAAAAGAATTTACTATTGTTGGTACATGTATTTCTCCATTGTATATTTCTAGTGAAAGAGGAACAACATCAATTGGAAATGGTAATATAGATTTGTACATTTATACTAAGGGTGATGTTATTAATTTAGATTATTATACTGCTATTGATTTAAATGTAAAAAATACTAAAAAATTACTTACAAATTCTGATGAATATTTGAATTTAGTTGATTCTGTAATAAACAGAATTGAAGATATAAAAGATAGTAGAGAAAATGCAAGATATAATCAGTTAGTTGATGATGCAACATCTGAACTTAGTGATGCACAAAAGGATTTTGATAAAGAAAAATCAAAAGTTAATAAAGAATTAAAAGATGCCCAAAAGCAATTAGATGATGCAACTAAAAAAATTGAAAAATCAGAAAAAGATATAAAAAAATCTGAAAAACAATTGACGACAGAAAAAAATAATACAAAAAAGAAATTTGAGGATGCTCAAAAGCAAATCGAAAATGCACAAAAACAATTGACTAATAGTAAAAGCGAATTAAAAACTGCAAAAAGTGAATTTAATAAAAATAAAGAAAGTGCTAATGAAAATTTAGAGAAAATAAAAGCTGGCATTGAAGAAACCAATACTAATATTAAATTATTAGAAGAAAAGAAAAAACAATTAGAACAGAATCAATTAGATACTTCAGAAATAGATAGTTTATTAAGTAATGCCAAATTAACTTTAAATACTCTTAATGGACAAAAAGAAAAAATTGAAATTGAATTATCAAATGCTCAAAAATTAATAACAAAATCAGAAGAACAAATTAATGCTGGTGAAAAAGAATTAAAAAATCAAAAAATTAGTTTAACTAATGCCAAAAAAGTTGCAGAAAATAAATTTAATGAGGCAGATAAAAAGATTGAAGACGGAAAAAAAGCGATAGAGAAGGCAAAAAAAGAGTTGCAAGATAAGAAAAATGAGTATGAAGATGCAAAAAAAGAGGCTGAAGATAAAATTAATGATGCAGAAAAAGACTTAAAAGAGGCTAAAAACGAAATTGAGAAAATTGAAAAAGCTAAATGGTATATACAAGACAGAAAAGATAATTCTGGATATATGAATGTTATTGATGCAACAAATTCAATTACGAATTTATCTAAAATGTTTCCAGCCATTTTTTATATAATTGCTATTTTAATAAGTTTGACGTCAATGACTAGAATGATAGAAGAAGAAAGAGTTGAAATTGGAACATTAAAAGCACTTGGATATACAAATTTCCAAATAATTATAAAATACATTTTATATGCATTATTGGCTTGTATAATTGGTGGTGTATTAGGTATGACAGTTGGGTTCTATTTAATACCTAATATAATATGGACTTTGTATTCGTTATTATATAAAATACCTAAATTTTATGCTTTTTATAGGATTAATATTGGTGTACTTGGACTAATTATTTCTTTTATATGTATTGGTGGTGCTACAATTTTTGTAGCTATTCGTGAATTAAAAAACATGCCAGCTGTTTTAATGAGACCAAAAGCTCCTAAAAATGGAAAGAAAATTTTTATGGAGAGAATCACTTTTATCTGGAAAAGATTGAATTTTTCTAGAAAAGTTACTTTTAGAAATATTTTTAGATATAAGAAAAGAACATTAATGACTATAATTGGCATTGCTGGTTGTACAGGACTTATGCTTACAGGATTTGGAATAAAGGATTCTGTTACAGATATACCTGAAGGACAATTTGGAAAAATATTTAAATATGAAATTTCTGTTACTCTTTCTGATACAAACAACTTAAAAGAAGTAAAAAATGAGTTAGATAGAAATGAACATATCACAGATTATTCTGAAATTTATGCTTCAATGTGTTCATTAACTAATGGTGATAAAAAATATGATGTAACTGTATTTGTACCAAAAAATAATGATGATTTTGATAATGTTTGCTCATTGCTTAATGCTGATAATGAATATGAAAAAATTAAATTGAGTTCAGATGGAATTGTAATAACAGATAAAGTTTCAAAACTTTTATCTGCAAATGTAGGTGATAACATAACATTAATTGATAGTGATAATATAGAACATACTTTTAAAATTAGTGGTGTAGCTGAAAACTATGTGTCACACTATGTTTATATGTCAAAAGAAATGTATGAAACAATGAATAAATCTTATGATACTAATATGATCTTAGTTAATTCTAATGAAATGTCTGAAGAAGAACAGCATACTTTATCAGAAAAACTTTTAGAAATTGATAATGTTGCTGGAGTGTCATTGTCTTCTGACATAATAAAAACTGTAGATGATATGTTAGATTCTTTAAATTATGTTATATTAATTTTGATTGTATCATCTGCATTACTTGATTTTGTTGTGTTGTACAATTTGGCTAATATTAATATAGGAGAAAGACAAAGAGAAATTGCTACTTTAAAAGTATTAGGTTTTTACGATAAAGAGGTGGATAACTATATCAATAAAGAGAATGTTGTTTTTACAGTTATTGGAATTATTTTAGGAATTGCATTTGGATATTTCTTAACTAAATTGATAATTACTACAGTGGAAATAGAGTCTCTTAGATTTGTTAGAAGAATATTACCAATTAGCTATGTTTATTCTGTTGTAATGACATTTGTTTTCTCAATTATAGTTAATTATATTATTCATTTTATATTGAAAAAAATAGATATGGTAGAAAGTTTAAAAAGTGTAGAATAATGGAAATTATTATTGATTCAAGAATGCGAAAAATAGAAAAAGAATATTTGTCACAATTTGGAAAATTGATTGAAATATTACCGCAAGATAGTGTATATGATGAAATTTCGGCACATCCTGATATATTTTTCTGTAAAATAAATGATAAAATTATTAAAGAACCAAGTTTGCAAATTAATGTTGGCATTGATGGAAAAGAAAATGTATTAGGAGTTTATCCTGAAGATGTAAAATATAATGTATGCCAAATTGGAAAATATGTAGTTCACAATTTTGACTATACAGATAAAAAGATACTAGAAATTATTGAAAAGGAGAAACTAATAAAAATAAACGTAAAACAAGGATATTCTAATTGTAGTATTTGTACAATAAATAATAATGCTTGTTTAACATCAGATATTGGAATTTTTAATTCGATGATAAGCCATGATATTGATTGTTTATTTATTAGTAATACACATATAAAATTACTTGATAAAAATGGATTAAAAACTAAAATAAATGGTTTTATAGGTGGAGCATGTTGCGTTATTAATAATAATTTTATTTTATTTGGAGATAGTAACTTATTAGAAAATAAAAATGAACTTGTTGAATTTATAAACAAATATAATTTAAAATTTGTTGATTTTAAAAACTTGGAAATACACGATTATGGAGGTGTTATTTTATTATAAATATTGATTATAGAGATGGTATAATGAATAGCAAATAAAATTGATTATTTACATAAAATATTGTATAATTAATGTATGGAAACTTATTAAAAAGCCTAAAAAGACAGGAGGAAAAATTATGAAGGCTTTAGGAGCAGTTGGGTTGATGGTATTAGCACTTGTGCTTAGTATTGTGTTTTGGATTGTCATGGGTTTTTTATGGCAATATTTAAAGCCAGTGCTCAAAGTGTTAGGCTTTGTGTTCCTGCTCATCTGTGCAGTGGGAATGATTTTTGCACCGGAAGTTTTCGGAGCAGTAGGCTATTTCGCTGTTGCTATAGTATGCTTTTTAGTAGCACGGTTTATCTTCGCAGTTCTTAAAGGACTGAGTAGTTAACCAGCATATGGCATAAGGCATGGCAAAGGCCGGGAGTCACAATCGCAAGAAAGTGGCTCTTTTTTTATATAAGATGGCGAACTACTGAAATTTAGGCACATAATTATACAAAAAAGATTGATTAATTGTTGGTATTATGATAAAATGTGATAGCTAAAATAAATTATGGGGAGGTTAATATGAAATTAAAAAAAGTTATTTCTGTTTTATTAATTCTTGTAATTTTTACTGCACAATTAAGCTGGATGGGCATATTTATGCCAAAAGCTGTTTATGCAGAAAGTAGTGTACAACGTGTTGCAACAAAAGCTAATATTGCTGACAAATTTTTCTTCAATCAATTATCAGATGATGCAAAAGTATTTTACGAGGAATTTGACAAATTACTTTTAGGTTGTGACTATGAAAGATTAAAAACAGAACTTGGTAAAGAACAATCTGATTTTGGTGTCAATTCTCTTGAAGTAACTTCAGTTATTAATTCATCTGATAGTTTGAAAACAAAATTAACTGAATACACTAAGGGAAACCAAGATTTATTAAATACAATGGGAGCAGCTAGAGATGCTTATATGGCTGACCATGCTGGACTATTTTATGTTGATGCTAGTAATTTAAGTCTTAGAGTTACTCAAGATCAAGAAAAAAATCTACATGCTTTTATTGGAAAAGGAAGAACAGAAACGTATATCAATAAAGCATTTTGGGATTATGAGCAGAAAAAAGTTGATAAACAAAAACTTATAGAAGCTATAGATACTGTAACTAGAGAACTAAATAAAGCAGTTGAACAAGTGAGACAGGTTAAAGCTGTAGAAAATCAAAATCTTATTGAACAACAAATTTTAAAAGCTCATGACCTTGTAATATCTTCTAATGCTTATAAATTGGAAGAGACAATTATCGCAGAAAATGAGCATAAAGATGAAAGTGAAAAAGGAGATCCTTGGAATGTTAGAACTGTTTATGGAGCATTTGGACCAAAACATGAAATAGTTTGTGAAGGATTTTCAAGAGCTTTCAAAATGATATTAGATGAAATGGACATTCCATGTGTTTTAGTATATGGCGCATATGTTTCAAGTACAAAATATGAAGAACATATGTGGAACTATGTTCAATTAGAAAATGAGAAATGGTATGCAGTTGATACTACTTGGGATAACACAGATCAAGAAGATAAAGATGCTACAGTAGATGAGGAAGGCAAAAAAGAAAGAATTTCAGGACAATACTTCTTGGCTGGTCAAGATATTATGTCTTTAAATCACTTGGTAACAGGTATTATGTCTGTTGCAAATTATGAATTTAAATATCCAGAACTTGAAAAATCTAGTGATAAATATGAAATTGCATCTGAAATTGCTGGATTAAGAGTTGAAATGGATGATGAAGGCTACGATGCAGATGACGATGTAAGAGCTTCTAAATTTAAAATTAGTTATTTTGTAGATTTAAATGAAAATGGTGTAGAAGATCCAGGAGAAAGAATGGGGTATAAAGCTGCTAGAAAACATGGATATTATATGGTAGCAACTTTAATGTCATATTTTGTTCCAAATTATGATTATAGTGTTACACCTGGAAATCCAAATGATGAATCATGGGGATATTCTGGATATTTTGGATATATAGATGAAATTTATGGAGCAATGGTTGATTTTTATGAAGATGGAACTAGAGTAGGTGATGATGATGATACAACAGGTAAGAACACATATTTGTCATTTTACAATGCAAATGCAAATTATCTTCAATTTGGTGTAACCACAGATAAGCCAGAAGAGAATAAAAAACTTCCTAATGGTCATCCAAATCCAAAGGCATTTACGTATTATGGAACTTCTTCAGATATGGTAGCTTTATCTAATAAAATATATAATAAAAATGGAGAAAGAGTAAAAGCACCTTATATTAAAACAGCTACACCAGTACAAAATTCTACAATGATTATTGGTGAAACATATAAATGTGAAATAGTTTATGATGAAGATTTAGTTCAAATAGATGGAGAAACTATTGAAGCAAAGGTAAAAATTGAAAAATCTTCAAATACTGAATATAACAATTATTCATTAACGAACTTCCATTTTGACGGACAAAGAACAATTACATTTGATTTTAAACCAAGTGACTTATATGCAGATGATTCAGTTTATTATACAATTGATATGATGGGATTAAAAGGTAAGGACAGCAAAAAAAGACCAATGCCAGCAAGTTATTTCTGTGCACATAAATGCTCAGCATATGCCTATAAATCACAAGGAATTGATTGGAATGTATATGGCAAACCAACACTTATGGATGATGTTAACTTAGATGAAATGACTGATGAACAAAATGCTGATTTGGCAGAACTATTAAAACATAGAATGACTCTTGTTACAACAACTACAAAACCATCAGAAGAAAAAGCAATGAAAGAATTTTTAAACGATCCAGAAACTGTAGATAAATCAACAGGCAAAAATCTAGATGTAGGTGGAGATGTTGTAAAAACAGAAACTTATAATATTAGATTAACTTTATGTAAAATGCAAAAAATTAAAGATGGTCAGGCTGTAAGAGTTATGCTAGGATTCCCTGAAGGATATGGACCTGAAGATGCAGGTGTTACATTTAAGGCATATCACTATATAAAAGATGAACATGGAAATATTACAGGGGTTGAAGAGATTCCTTGTATGGTTACAGAACTTGGATTAATTATAGAATGTAGATCATTTAGTCCATTTACTATAGCTGCTGTTGAAGGTGATGTAGAAGAAAATAAAACAAGAACAGTTCTTTTCCAAACTAGCGAAGGCGGAGATGTATATGATGTATATAATGGAGAGAACGATGAAAATAATAAGAAATCTAATAAATTAGTTTTAGATGAAAAAAATAATGAAGCAACAATAACTATTAAACCTGTTACTGGTTATGTTGTTGATGATATAGTTATTGGTGAACAAGTAATTGATGTTAATGGTGATGATGTAGAAAGTGTATCATTAGAAGAAAAATCTAATGCTGTTACTTATACTATTAAATACGATGATTTAAAATTACAAAATTATGAAGCTGTTGTTGCTAAAGTCGCATTCATTCCAGAAACAATAAAGAATGCTGAAAAGGCTGCTGGTTATGAAGTTGTTGCACAACCTATATCTCAACCTGCATTTACAATGTCAGCAGAAGTAAAATCTGAAGCTAAAAATAATGGACCATTTGATGAGGCTGATGAATTTGAGGTTGAATATAAAATTACTGATATGAAAGCTGTTGGAGAACAAGGTATTGTTGGAATTGGCGCATTATTAAATTATAATAGAGAAAACTTAGAATTAAAATCTGTAACGCCTGGTGATGGATGGAAAATAGATTATAATTCTGCAGATAATAGTGGTAAACCACATAATTTAGTAGCAACATATGATATAGAAAAAGAAAAAATATCTAGAATAATTGGTCCTGAAGATGGTAATCCAGATCAAATTGATAAGGTTGTATTTACTGCTAAATTCATGGTCTTAGAAAATGAAAATGTGACAGAGAATGTTTCACTTTCACATATTGAAGGCTCAATGGGAGAGGAAGAAAATATTGTAAAAGCTAATGATATTATTACAAACATTAATATTGAAAAGGTTGAAGATCCGGCAGTTGAAGAAAAACTTGAACTTCTTCCAGATGCAACATGTAAAATTGAAGGTGAATATATAAAGAATGTTGAACCTGGTTTAAAAGTTTCAGATATGAAGAAACAGCTTTCATCAGAAAGTGTATTACCAGTAAAATATTTTAAGACAGATGCAGATTCAGAAAGATTAATTGAATTATCAGATACAGATGCTGTTACAACAGGTACAGTTGTTAAAGTAGGAGAAAAGAAATGGACTATTATAGTTACTGCAGACCTTGATGGTAATGGAGAGCTTACAATAAATGATATTGTAGAATTTAAATTGGATTATATTGGTGAAAAGCAACTTGACAAAATTTATTTAATTGCAGCAGACGTTGATGGATTACCTTCTAGTGAAGGTAATACGTCTGTTAATGATTTAGTCTTTATGATATATAAATATAACGATATGGAGTTAGAATAATAAGGGAGATAGAATGAAAAGAAAATTTTTGATTTATGGCTTAGTGGTGTTTTTGATATGTATTTTTATATCATCAAGTACATTTGCTGCAACTCTAACATCAGCAACTATTACAATAACACCTAATAAGACAGAATATAGTTCAGGAGAAAATATAGATTTTATTATTAGTTTGAAAGATTTGAAAGCAAGTAGTGGAATACTTGGATTAGGAGCGTATTTAGATTACGATAAGAATGTATTAACTTTAAATAATAATGCAATTGGTATTTCAAGTTGGGCTGATGCTACAATTTCGCAAAAAACTAATAGGTTTACAACAACGAAAAATAGTCATTCAGCAAATAATGAAGATATTTTAAAAATTACTTTTACAGCAAAAAATGTAAGTAGTAATGTAACAACATCAATTAGATTAAAGAAAGTTCAAATATCAAATGGAGCTGAAATAACAATTGATGAAGTTAAATCTTCTAATATAACAATTAAACCTAAAGCTGCGGAATCTACAAACCCATCTAAATCACCATCAGATGATAAACCAGCTCAAAATTCTCCAAGTCCTGACACTTCAGCTACACCAAGTGATTCAAAAAATAATAACAATAATAGTAATAATAATTTAAAACCTAGTAATACAACTTCACCAAGTAATTCAAATAATCCAAGCAATTCAAATAATTTGGAATTACCAGATAATTTAAATGAATTTAATAGTTCAGAACAAAAACAAAATAATAATAATATTGTTTTTGATACAAATAATAACTCAAAAAATGGGACTAATGATAGTGGAAATAAAGTAAAAAAATCAGATTCGGATATACCTTATTTAGGAATAAATGGATTGATTATAATTTTAATTTCTATTTCAGCAATTATAGCTTTTCTACTATTTATAAGAATGAAATTGATAGATGTTAAAATAAAAAAACAATCTACGAATTCTGATAATGTAGATAAGATTAGTCCAAATGACGATAACAACAAAGAAGATAAATAAAAAAGAGGAACTTATTAGTAAGTGATTTATTGATAAGTTCCTTTTTTTATATTATAGGAAAGTTCTCTGAACTTCCTATAATATAAAGCATTCCACAGAAAAATTGTTATACAATTTTTCGCGGGCGAACAAAGACGCGGACTTTAAAATGCTATAAATAGCGAAAATGTTGATAATGTCCGCTTTTGTTCTATAATAGGAAAGTTTTACTTTCCTATTATAGAATAAATTCATATTCCACAGAAAAATTGTTATACAATTTTTCGCGGACGAACAAAGACGCGGACTTTAAAATGTTATAAATAGCGAA
>CANPZM010000040.1 GCA_947589065.1 uncultured Clostridia bacterium | reverse complement strand
TCTGTCTCTGACTCTTTTGTTATCTGTGATGTTACCGTTGGTTCTTTTAATTCATAATAATATGTTACTACTTGCTCATCCTTTTGGTACTCTCCACTTTCTTCTCCTTGAGTTTCTACAAACTTATAATTTTCTTGTACATTTGGAGATTCTTGTGTTGCATACATTTCACCTATATCTCCAATTTTTTCCTCATCAGGTACTACTTCTTCTCCTTCCAATTTTGAAGGTACTTTTTGCTGTGTTTTATATATGTAATGATGTACTATTACTTTTCCTTTTTCTTTCTCATTTGTAATTTCTATCTCTTTAACGTTTGTGTCCTTCGTTATTACTATATTGGTTGGATTTGATGGTAACTGATATCCTTCTACTGTTTCTACCTCAGTAAAATTATAAGTTCCTACTGGCAATTTTACATTTATTTTTCCTTCTGAATCAGTTCTTACTCCATGTTCTGTTTTTCCATCAATTTCTACATCTCCTATTATATTTCCATATTTATCTGTAGCTAATTTCCCATCTTCATCTCTTATTTCAAAGACTACTCCTTCTAATGGGTTCTCTTTATCTTGTTGATGTTTTAACAACTCTACATCTCTCTCAGCTCTTTGATAATAATATGTTACTACAACTTCATCCCAATCATATTTTCCTTTTGCATCTGCTGGTGTTTCTAATAACTCATATTCTGCTGACAAATCTTTATCTTCTATTGGCTTTGTTGTATAATCATCTCCTTCATCTCCGCTATCTGTTTCATCTGGTGCTTCATCTCCATTTGCTAATGGTACTGGTGTGGTTGTTCCTTCTATATAATGATGTACTGTTAATGGTATTTTCTTTTTTACATACCAATATGTTATTTCTTTATCTTCATCTGCAAAATTTCCATTTGCATTTGGTGGCATATCTGGGTTTCCATCTGCATCTTTTTCTAGCTCATATTTTTGTAAATCAAATCGTGGTTCTGTTTTATATGGATCTCCAATTTTTCCTTCCTTTAGCTCGTCTGGTGCTACTGGTTGTCCATCTTCTCTAGCTAAGTGATGTACTGTTACCTTTGCAGTTTCTTCATTTGTTATTTCATACTCCCATTCTTCTCCTACATTATTTACTGTTACTTTTTCACTACCTTCTGACTTTTCTACATCTTTTTGAGTTTCCTCAAAGTTTATTATTATTTCATTTTCTATTGGTAAATATCCTTCTGGTGCCTCTATTTCTGTTATTTTATATTTTCCAAATGGTAATTCTGTTATTGCCTTTCCGTCACTATTTGTCTCTATCTCTATAACATATGGTTCTTCTGTTTCTAATCTTTCTAATCTAAATTTTGCCCCTGCCAGTGCTGTTTTGTCTTTACTATTAACTTTCTTTAGTACAAATTTATTAGATGTTTTAGCATATGTTACTACTATATGCTTATCTTCTGTCATTTTATGAAATGTTGGCATTGTATAACTTCCATCTGATTCTTCTTTCTTAAATGGTTGTTCTTCATCATTTACTGTTACTGATATTATTTCATAATTAGGTTTTGGATTCATTTTTATTGGTAAAATATTATCCTTTCCATACACTACTGTTTCATATGGTTGCATATCTTCACCATCTATGTCTCCACCTTTTGTTCCATTTATCTCTCTTACATCTGTTGTTATTTTTAATTGTTTTATTTTGTTTTCTACCTGTAATTCTTGAACTTCTGGTACTCCCATTTCTTCTACTATTTTTAAGATCAGTCCATCAGAATAGTTAGAGCCTCCACTATTAGTTATCTTTTTATTATTTCCCAAATCTATTTCTGCACTATTAAAATAACCTCCTATTCTATAACTTCCATCTTGTGTCTGAGTTAATGAATTTATACTATCATTACTGGTTCCACCTATTGATTTACAACATTCTATATCTCCATTTTTTGTACATTTAAATAGCATAATATCACTATATCCTTGATTTTGATTATCTAAATAACTATCTCCTAATGTTATTCTATTACTTTCGAAAAATCCCCCTATAATATATTCTTCATTTTTTGTTTCCATAATTGATTTTATTCCATCACCACGGGTTCCTCCTAATGACCTGCACCACTCTATTGCACCATTTCCATTATATTTTATTATTACTGCATCAGAATAAGACGTACTAGTTTTATTAGTCATTTCAACATTATCATCTAATATTAATTTTGGGCTTATAAAATTTCCTCCTATTAGATACCCTCCATCTGACGTCTCTATTACTGTATTTATATAATCTGATGCAGTTCCTCCTATTACTTTGCTCCATTCTACATTTCCATTTGAATTATATTTTATTACCATCCCATCTTGTCCACCATTACCTGTCAATTTCTTCATATTATCTAAATTTATTTCATTACTAAATTCGCCTACTACTACATAACCATCATCTTTAGTTGACGCTATTTCCACTATATTATCATTACCTGTTCCACCTATTGACTTACTCCATTTTATATCTCCATTTGAATTATATTTTATTATCATTCCATCTTGCCCACCATTACTTGTTAATATATCTATGCCATTTGAATTTATTGTTCCGCTAAAATAACCTACTACCAAATATTCACCATTTACTGTTTCTTTTAAAGATGATATTTCTGCACTATTTTTTCCACCTATTTGCTTAAACCATTCTATTTCCGAATTTTTACTATACTTTATTAAAAATCCATCATATGCTCCATCATTTGTTAATGTATTACTATTTCCTAAATTTATTGTAGTACTCTGAAAATTTCCTGCTACTAGATACCCACCATCTAATGTTTCTATTACTGCAGTTATTTGATCAGAACTATTTCCACCAATTACTTGGCTCCATTGAACTTCTTCGTTTTTTCCATATTTTATTACCATTCCATCCATTCCACTAATATGAGTTAATATATTATTGTTTCCTAAATCTATTTCGTCACTAAAGTATCCTCCTACTAAATAGCCTCCATCACTTGTTTCTGTTATTGAATTTATAGAATCGTCACTGCTACTGCCAATTGTTTTTCCCTGTTTTACTGAAATTTCAGGTACTTCCTTACTACCATTTACTTTTATTATTAATCCATCTGATGAGCCCTTATTTTTTAATTGATTTTCAGTTGTATTTATTAGATTACTTCCAAAATATCCACTTACTAGATAGCCTCCATCATCCATTTCCATTACTGAATTTATTTCGTCACTTTGTTCTTCTCCTATTACTTTACTCCACTCAATTTTTCCATTCTCACTATATTTGATTATCATTCCATCATTACTGCCTCTATTTATTAATATATTATTATCGCCTAAGTTTATTATACTTGAAGCAAAAAATCCTCCTACTAGATAACCTCCATCTTTTGTTTCTATTGCCGTTGTTACACTATTGGTACTACCTCCACCTATCGATTTACTCCATTCTACTATTCCTCTCTCATTATATTTTATTACCATTCCTTTTTGTCCATAATCATCTGTTGTTAATGTAGTATTATCTCCTAAATTTATTTCTCTACTGCTACTATCTGCTCCAACTAAACACCCTCCATCTGAAGTTCCTACAACTATAGATATACTCTCCCATTCACTTCCTCCTATTGCTCTACTCCATTCAATTTCATTATTTTCTCCAAATTTTATCAACATCCCATCAGCATTTCCATTACATTTTAATTTATTATTGCTGTCCAAATCCATTGTTCCTCTGAAAGTTCCTCCTACTAAGTATCCATCTCCACTGTTTGCTAATGTAGTAATTGAATCAACATCTTTTCCTCCTATGTTTTTAAACCAATCTACTGTCCCATCTTCACTATATTTAACCAGTAAACTATCATTACCACTTATATTCTTTACAATAGAACCATTTATACTTAAATCACTGCTAGAAAAAAAACCACCTACTAAGTATCCACCATCTTTTGTCTCTATAACTGAATCAATTCCATCATAAAGATTTCCTCCGATTGTTCTGCTCCATAGAATTTTCCCATATTTATCAAATTTAATTATCATAGAATCTGAAAGTCCTTGATTAACCATTTGATCTCCATTATATAATTGAAATGTCTCATAAAAATCTCCTACCATTATATATTCTTCATTTGATGTTTCTAAAAGAATATTTATTTCTTCTCTGTTATTTTCTCCTATTGTTTTACTCCATTCAATTTCATTATTAGAATTATACTTAATTAACATTATATTTGAATCATTAGACTCACCACTACTCGTAAGTATCTTATTATCTCCTAAATCTATTATTTTACTTTTAAAGTTTCCTCCTACTAAGTATCCTCCATCACTTGTTTCTATCATTGTGGTTATCTTATCATCGCCCTCTTCTCCTATTGATATTCCAGATTCTAATGTTTGCACTGTTTTTCCTTCTCTTGCTGCTCCTATTCCAAAATAATAAATATTATCTTTTATATCATACTTTTCATCTGGAGCTTGTACTTCCACTGCCTTGTATAATCCTTCTGTTAAATCTGCTGTTAATTCTCCTGCTACATTTGTTTCTAACACATAATAATCTTTTCCATTTATTGTCGCCTTTTCTCCTAATATTTCTCCTTTACTATTTTTAGCTGGTGTCTCCCCATTATCTATATTATATATTGCAAATTTTGCTCCTTTTAGCTCAACTCCATTTTCGTCTTTTTTGATTAATTTGAATGATGGGCTATCTTCTATTGTTACTGTTATTGTAGTTCCACTTACTTCATATTTCTTTGCTGTTTGTCCGTCCTGTAATTCTTCCACAAATTCTAATTTACCTTCATTTTCTGACTTTTGTACTTTAAAAGTTATATCTTTTACCTTTGCATATCCATCTGGTGATAATACTTCTCTCAAAGTATATGTTTGGTCTATACCTCTATCTTCTTCATATTGATATAAATCTTTTATTGTTATTTGTCCAGCATCATTTGTTACATATTCCCCTATTTCTTTATCACCCTTATATAGCTTAAACTTTGCATCTTTTAATGGTACCTCTTGTGCTCTTGGTTTTGGTTCTTCTGTATCTAATACTGTTTGTTTTTCTATTTTTAATATTTTTAAATTATATGTTGGAATTTTATCATCTTTTAAATTTAAGGTTAAGGTTGGTATATCGTCTGATTCTTTTAAATTATGTTCAATTTCGTTATCGATTGTTACTGTATAATTTCCTGCATTATTATTTATTATAAAAGTTATTGGATCTGCTAAATAATATCCATCTGCTTTTACTTCTTCTAAGGTATATTCTACTCCAATTTCTAAACCTATTAAATTTGCTTCTCCATCTGTATTAGTTGTTAATATTTTACCATTTTCAGGTAATCCTGCTCCTGTTATTTTATATTTTACCTTAGGCAATTTTTCTTCGCTATTGCTTTCTGTTTTTACTATTTTTAAATTTGCTTTTACCTCATCTTCTACTTTTACATGAACTCTATAATCATTTTCTCCATCTGGATCTATTATCTCCATTTCTTTAGTTGTGCCCTGTATTTTAGTTAATTGCAATTTTCCTTCAACCTCTTGCGTTGAAAATTTTATTTCATCATTATTTAACTCATATTGTGCTGGGCTCATTATTTCCTTAATTATATACGTTCTTTCTGCATATAGTCCTTCAATTTTTAGTGTTCCAGCCACATCTGTCACACGTGTTTTTCCCTCTTCTTTTCCTTCTTCGTATACATAATATGTTGCTTTAGGTACAACTCTATCCTTTTCTTTTTGGTACTTTATTAATTCCAAATCAAACTGTTTTGCTATCATAAATCCAATTTTATTTGGCTCTGTTTTTGTTCTATATTTTCCCTGTGTCGTATCTAAACTAAAGTAAACAGCATGATGACTATATGATACTTGATTATATCCTAGTCCTGATGGTATGCTTATTTTATATGTCATCGTATATTTTTGTTGTGTTGGTAATACATAGTCTCCTAAATCTATTAAATAACTTTTTATATTATCAAAACTCTCTGGTTCTTCTTTCCAATCATTTCCTACTCCATCAATTTCTTGTGTTGCCTCTCCATTTGTTGAATAATATACTGTTGCTACCTTTGCTAAGTTTGGTGGCAATTGGATTTTGTCAATCATTTTTGCAGTAAAATCTGAACCTAAATCTTCTTGATTTATTACATATTTGTTATGCTCAAATGGAATTCTTCCTAATATTTTTATATCTCTTATCGTACTTGTATAATTATTTTTTATTTCTATATTTACTGTTGCATCTCTAGTATTTTTACTTAGTTTTGCAACTTGTGGAGCTATTGTTTCACTTCCATTTTCATCATAGTCTGTTGCAAATTCATTAGTAAGTAGTGAATTTGGTGATATTAAACTTACTGATGTCGTATCATATCCTATTATTTCTGTTATATTTGAATTTTCATTTAAATCATATTCATCTTTTACTTGATGATAATAATTGTTGCAATTTTGATTTATTGCATATAAATATACTGTTGGAGTTTTCGTTGCAATTCTTGGATCTGGCGTAATACTACAATTGATTTTTATTTCATATTCTGTAGGTGTTTCATTTGATGTTAATATTTTTATAAATTTATTTGCTCCATTTTCTATTATTTCTGAACCAATTACACTTACACTATTATTAGTTGAATACACGTCATTTAATTCTAATTCTATTATTTCTTCAGGCAATTTTATTAAAAATGAACCATTTGCCCATTTCTCTTCATTGTAATTTTCATTTACTTCTGGACTTATTGTTATTATTACATTTTTTTCCGTCTCTTGTGTTGACATAGTTGATGGACTTATTTCTAAATTAACAATTGAAATTGGTGCCTCATAATTTGCTCTATTAGTCTCTGTTCCTATTTCTTGACCACCTAAATATCCTGTTAATGTTGATTTTATATATTTTATTTTATCAAAATCTTCTCTACTATAATGCGTTGTTATATAATTATCATCTAATTCTTTTATATTATAAACAGTTAATCCTGAGCTTGCATTTGTAGCACTTGTCTCTATTCTTATATGTTTAACTGGATGAGTATATCTATAAGGATTTGTGCTAGTATATTCATTCCAGTTGTCTTTATTAAATGTTTCAAGCAAATCTCCTGTTACATCATCATATACTCTTATTTTCCCATTTTCACCTAATAAATCTATTGGATTAGAAAAATATATTCCAACATTTTTTGTAATTTCTTCCATGCTATCATTTTGCTCATCTGTTCTTTCAAATATATCTGCTACTTGCTTTTCTCCAGTTTTAGTCTCCTTTAATATCATTCCTGAAGTTTGACCATTTGTGCCTGTATATCCATGCCAAGTTACTGTATAAAAATCATCCTTTTCCTCTTCTGATATTTCGTTATATATATTTAGTGGCTTATTTTTTTCTACAACCCATCTCCTTGTTGGCTCATATACATATTTTCCTACTGTTATGTCTAAATTTGCAGATGTTTCAGCTGGTTTTGAATATGTAATAATCATTATATCATTTGCAGTATTTGATCTATAAGGATTATTAAATTCTGTTGTATTAGTATTATTAAATCCCTCGTAATATGCTTTTATAGGTATTTTATATTCAAAAGTTCCCTGTCCTAAATTTTTATATGCTTCTAATGGATATATTACTGTAACACTATAACTATTTTCTTTGTATGTATCATATTCTCTACTATAAGCAGGATTAGTAATTATCCCATCATCCCCCTTTTGAGCTACCCTTTGTGCCATAAATTCTCCAGTATCTGGATTCCAACTATATGTTACTTCTGTACCTGTTATTTCTAATTTTTTTGCTTTTATTCCTGATATTGCAGGTAGTGTTCCTTCTATAACTGATTTTGATATATTTAATCTGTTTACTGGTTCTCTTGTTTGTACAGTAAATTGCAACTTTAATTCATTATTTTTTTCATCTACTATATTGTTTATATTTCCAGACTGATTTTTATATTGAATTTCTGCTTTTACTGTTCCATACCAGTCTACATAAAATTCTACTTCTTTATATACATCTGTTATATTACCTTCTGAGTCCTCATGTTTTCCTGTTAATATTATTTTATTTTTCCTACTATATTTACTTGTATCTTTTCCTATTGCCTCTGTTATTCTTCTTGCATAAGAATAATCTCCACTTCTTACTACACCTGTCAAGGTTTTTTCAGTTCCTGTCTCTATATTATTTAAATATATTGTTTTTATGTTATTTCCTACTGCATTTTGTTTTACTTCACCATCTTTTGGAATTGCAGTTTGTAAGTAAAAATTATCACTTTGGATTTGTATTTTTCCTTCTTTAAACGTTCCATTTGTCAATACATTTAACTCCATGTAAATTGTATCTTCTGTTCCCAATTCATTACATGTCCCACGTACTCCTTCTGCATCACCATTATTGTCTAAATCTCTTAGGAAAAAAGCGTCAAAGTGTACATATGGACTACTAGTTTCTTTATCTTCTTCGTTAACTCTTTCATATGTCATTGCCCTTGCCAATACAGGATCATATATTTCATTATTTTTCTTTACTCTCTCTCGTTTTCCGAAAAATAATATTAAACTTATTAATGTTATAGTAAATATAGCTATTACTATAATTCCAATTAAAATATTTCGCTTAATTATATACCCGTGTGTACTCTTGCAATGTTTTTCACTTTTTTTCATTTTCTTCCCTTTAATTTTTTCCTTTAGCTGTGATAACATTTTACTTATCTCCTTGTTTTCCTTATTATTTATTATTTATCTTTTATTTTAATTATTTATATATAGGTAACAATATATTTAATAAGTAAACTTTTAGAGTTGATAAGGCAAAAAAATAGATAGACATCTACGGATTTATACCGTTTCGGACTATCTATTTTAACTAATTATTATTTAATTATCTTTTATTTTACATTTTTAAGTCTTTATTAGGGATTCAATATTTTCTAAAGTAATTGGAAAAACAAAATTTTATAATTTGTGTAAAAGTTTTTGCCAATTATTTAAAATCTTTTTTATTATTTATCTTTTGGATTTTCTTTTAAATCAATAAATACTTCTTTGAATCCAAGAGCAAAGACTGCTATTACTATAAGTAAAAATGATAATGCTTTCCATATTCCACTTTCTAGTAATACTATTGCAAACATTCCTAAAGAAGCACTTATGCAATATAAAATCATAACTGATTCTTTTTGTGAAAATCCATGATGTAATAATTTATGGTGTAAATGCCCTGTATCTGGTTGCATTACTCCTTTTAATGATTTATTTTTTGCTATTCTTCTTACGATGGCAAATATCGTATCAAAGATTGGTAATCCTAATATTATAATTGGTGCAACAACTACTAATGCAGTGTATGTTTTGGCTACTCCTAATATTGATACAACTGCTAATGTAAATCCTAAAAAGTTAGAGCCAGTATCTCCTATAAATGTTTTGGCAGGGTTAACGTTGTATGGTAAAAATCCTGCTAATGCTCCAATTAATGCTGTAATTAATATTATTGAAATAATTGGTGAACCATTTAATGCAAATACTATTAGCATTGATACACATGAAATTATTGATATTCCAGATGAAAGTCCGTCTAATCCATCTATTAGGTTAATTGCATTTGTTATTCCAACTATCCATCCTATAGTTACTATTGTAGATATTGTGTGTAGAAAGTTTATTGAATTACTAAAGTATTTTGATATGATTTCTATATTGGCAACGTTAATTCTTAGTCCTGATGCTACTACAATACTAGCTGCTATTATTTGAAATATTAGTTTTACTGTTGCTGATACTCCTTTTATATCGTCTATAAAGCATACAATTGATATTATAATCATTCCAATGAAATATCCAGCTAATTTTAAATGATAATTTCCATTAGTCAAATTTATTTGATTTTCTAAAGTTAAACTTATTAGTAAATATGCCATTGATACTAAGAAACCAGCTATAACTGCTACTCCTCCTAATCGTGGCATTGATTCTTCATTTACTCTTCTTTCATCTTTTGGACTATCTACTGCTCCTATTTTTCTTGCAATTTTTATTGTTTTGGGTGTAAGCATGAATGATGTTATAAATGCAAGTAGGAAGGCAATAATGATATCTCCCCACATAAAGTTTCTCCTTATTTCATATTTTCTTTTTCAATTTCTTCTATCATTTTACGTCTTTCTTCATATCTTCCAGTTAATGGTTGTGTTGATTTCCAAGTTTCTATAATGCTAATTGCATCTTCAATTTTTAATGTATCTGCTGATAGTGCGAGTACATTTATTGCATTATGCTGTCTTGCTTCTTTTGCAGCTTCAACTGATATGCAACAGCCTGCTTTTATTCCTTTATATTTATTAGCAACTATGGTCATTCCTACTCCGCTTCCACATATCAATACTGCTAAGTCTTTTGTTGGGTTCATTTGTTCTAATACTTTTTTTGCAATCAGTGGATAATGCGTAATTTCGTCGGAATCTGTACCACAGTCAATGTATTCTATTTCATGTGTTTCAAAATATTTTTTTATATTTTCTTTTAATTTAAATCCTCTATGATCTGAACCTAAATATAACATTTATCTCTCCTTGTCTTTTTTTCTTTATATAGTATATCACTCGTTATTAGATTTTACAACATTTTTTAAGCAGAGGCTTATTATATAAAGTCTCTGCTTAAAATTTTTCTCTATTAAATTTTAATTAGTATATGTAATTATTTCTTTTTTTAATTACATTATTGTATATAGCATAACATGCAATTCCTGTTCCTATTAATGTTAATATGCTTATGCCTATTATTATATACATTGGATTTGAACCTGTACTTAATGATAATACTACAATTGCTAGGTCTTGATCATCTTCACCTTCAATTTTGTTATTAGGTGTTGAATCAATATCTGGTATTCCATATTCATTCTTATCTTTTGTTATTTCTGCTACATTTACTTTTTGTCCTAAGTTTGTTGCTGATCTTTTCCATCTTAGTACTATTGGTACTATTGCGCTTTCTCCTGGTTTTAATAGTTGGTCTTTTAGATAATCTGTTGCTATTTGTCCATCTTCTGATATTTTCCAATTGTATTCTGTATTATCTTCTTCAAAGAATTCTAATCCATCTGGAATTCTATCAGTTATTTCTGTTGCATATCCTTCTATTTCACCTTCATTTGTTATTTTTATTGAATATTCATATTTTACTGTTGTCTTCTTTAATTTCTTTTTATTTAATTCTACTTTAACTACTGGTTCAGGGTTTTCTGTTCCATCATATCCAGTTTTAGTTTCTTTTGTTTTTCCGTCTTCAGTTACTATTACTTTGCTTACATATTTTAGTAATGATAAGTCAAAGTATTTCATTTGAAGATATTCTTTATCTATATCGTCTTCGTCTTCTTTGTCATTGTCTGGTGTTGAGTCTGTATCATCTATTGGATTTCCATTCTCGTCTTGATCTTCTGAAATTTGTGCAGTGTTTACTATTATTCTATTTCCATTAGTTACACTATCTATTGTTACTTTAAATGCTGCTTTTACTTCTCTATAGTCTGGATTCTGGTCATTTATATTTAATTCACTATTAAAAGCTTTTAATAGATTGTCTTCATTTCTTGCCTCTGATTCTTCTTTTGATAGGTATTTTGTTCTTATTACTACAGCTTTTGTTACATCTGTTGTCTCGTTTCCTTCGTTATCATACATTTTCCAACCATATTTTTGGTTTACTTGGTGTTCTGGTAAAAATGTAATTTCTTTAGGTAAATCATCTTTGATTTCTGCTGCATAACCATCTATGCTTCCTTCATTATATACTCTTAGTGTATATATAACTGTTTGTCCTTCTACTACTAATTTTGGTTCTTTTGTATGGTTATATTTTAATTTTCCATTTTCATATGATACTTCTGGAATTCTGTCTGTAACGTCTTTTTCGTCTATTTGTGTAATAAATTTTCTTAATGCTAAATCAAATTTTTGTGGTATTACTACATCATAGTCTTCGTCATCTTCTTGTTCTTCTTTGTTATTTGGAGTTGAATCGTTATCATCTCCATTGTCTTCAGTGATTTCTGCTATGTTTATTAGTTGTCTATGTTCATCTGTTACTACTTTAAATTCTATTTGTACATCTGCATAGCTTATTCCTTTTTCTTTTTTGTTTTCTGCATCTGTTGTTTGTGTTTTATCAAATGCTTTTATTACTGTATTCTCTAGGTGTCTTGTTCTTACTCCTTCTTGCCATTTATTTGGATCATCTTGATTTATAAATGTTTCCCATCCATATTGATAATTTATTTGGCTTCCTGATTTGTATGAACCATCTGCATTTTTTTCATATTTTACAAATTCTAATCCGTCTGGAACAGTATCTACTATTTCTTTTACAATTCCATCTGTTAGTCCTTCATTAAATACTCTTATTGTATATATTACTGTATCCTCTTTTGCTACTTCTACTGGTGTTTTATTTAAGTTGTATTTTGCATCAGCTTTTGGATTGCTGTCTCTATCCATTAGTGGTGTTGAGTCTGTTACTTCAATGAATCTCTTTTGGTCTTCTGGAAGTGTTTTTTCTGTTCCTTGGCTTGATGTAACTTTTGTTATAAATTTCTTTAATGCTAAATCGAAAATTTGTGGTATTACTACATCATAGTCTTCGTCGTCTTCTGTTTCTTCTTTGTTATTTGGAGTTGAATCGTTATCATCTCCATTATCTTCAGTGATTTCTGCTATGTTTATTAGTTGTTTGTGTTCATTTGTTACTACTTTAAATTCTATTTGTACATCTGCATAGCTTATTCCTTTTTCTATTTTGTTTTCTGCATCTGTTGTTTGTGTTTTATCAAATGCTTTTATTACTGTGTTTTCTAAGTGGCTTGTTCTTACTCCTTCTTGCCATTTATTTGGATCATCTTGATTTACAAATGTTTCCCATCCATATTGATAATTTATTTGGCTTCCTGATTTGTATGAACCATCTGCATTTTTTTCATATTTTACAAATTCTAATCCGTCTGGAACTGTATCTACTATTTCTTTTACAATTCCATCTGTTAGTCCTTCATTGAATACTCTTATTGTATATATTACTGTATCCTCTTTTGCTACTTCTACTGGCGTTTTATTTAAGTTGTATTTTGCATCAGCTTTTGGATTATTTTCTCTATCCATTAATGGTGTTGAGTCTGCTACTTCAATGAATCTTCTTTGGTTTTCTGGAAGTGTTCTTTCTGTTCCTTGACTTGATGTAACTTTTGTTATAAATTTCTTTAATGCTAAATCGAAAAATTCTGATTTTTTATTTTTTACTGTTACTTCTACTGTTGTATTTTTTAGATTTACTTCTGCATTTTCTGTTTGTTTTAATAGTGTTGCTTCTTTTGCAATATATGCTTCATTTTCTGCAACTTTTTTTACATTAATTTGTATTTCTTCATTTAATAAATTATATCCTGTTGCACTTTTAGTTTCTTTTAATTTTATAACGTCATCTTTTGTAATATCAGATATTTCAATATTTTCTATTTTTATTATTCCATCTTGGTCTGTTGTAGCTTTTTGAGTTGTTCCATTTGGAAGTGTTATGTCAAATTCTACCCCTTGTAGTTTATTATTGTTATTATCTTTATCTACTTTTAATAATTGTAAGTTATATTTTCCTTTTAATTTTTCATTTTGTACTGTTACGACTATTGTGTTTCCACTTACTTCAACTGATGCTCCTGTTGCTTGAGTTTTTAGTTTTGCTCCTGTTGCTTTATATGTTGTTCCTTGTAATGCTTTAGTTACATCAATTTGAATACTATCTATCAATTTTTTGTAACCTTTTGGTGGTGTTATTTCTCTTATTGTTATTGTATCTGTTC
Source organism: uncultured Clostridia bacterium (assembly GCA_947589065.1). Lineage (GTDB taxonomy): Bacteria > Bacillota > Clostridia > TANB77 > CAG-508 > UMGS1994. The sequence goes on along the minus strand of CANPZM010000040.1, from coordinate 3,724 downwards.
CTGGTGCTGTTATTTGTATGTTTCCACTTGTATATGTTCCTCCGCTTGCTGTTGTTACTTTCTGTGTTCCACTTGTTCCTGGTAAAGTAAGTTCAAATTCAGCTCCATCTAATCTAGTTGCTTTATTATCTTTATCTACTTTTATTAATTGTACATTATATTGTCCTTTAATTTTTTCATCTTGTATTGTTACAGTAACGGTCGTTCCATTTAATTGAACTGATGCTCCTGTTACTTGAGTTTTTAGTTTTGCTCCTGTTGCTTTATATGCTCCGCTTTGTGTTTCTTTGGTTACATCAATTTGAATACTATCTATTATTTTATTATATCCATTTGGTGGTGTTATTTCTTTTATTGTTATTGTATCTGTTCCTGGTCCTGTTATTTGAATGTTTGGACTTGTGTATATTCCTCCTCCAGATGTTGTTATTCTGTCTGCACTACTTTTTCCTGGTAAGGTAATATCAAATTCAGCACCATCTAATTTTGTTGCTTGATTATCTTTATCTACTTTTATTAATTGTACATTATATTGACCAGCTAGTTTTTCGTTTTGTATTGTTATTGTTACTGTATTTCCGGTTAATGCTACTGATGCACCTGTTACTTGATTCTTTAATCTTGCTGTTGTAGCTTTATATGCTCCACCTTCTATTTGTTTTATTACTTCTATTTCTATATTTCCTATAATTTTACTACCATATCCATTTGGTGGTGTTATCTCATTTATTGTTATTGTATCTATTCCTGTCTTTGTCACTGCTATATTTCCAGTCGTATATGTTCCACCATTTGCTGTTCTTACCTTTTGTGGTGATTGACTTGGTAATGTAATGTTAAATTCTGCTCCATCTAATCTTGTTGAAGGGCTGTCTTTATCTACTTTTAGTATTTGAACTTTATATTCACTACTACTAATCTTTAATATTAATTTTTCAAAATCATCATCATCTTGGATATGAGTATCATCTGATGGATATGTGTCTGGATTTATAGCAGTTGTAGTATCTGAATCTATATCAGGAGTTACAGGTTTATGTTCTTTGTTTCTATATTCTGTTATTGCAGAAATATTTTTTATTATTGTATCTGGTGTAGCACTATTTAAAACAACACATACAATTTCTAATTCTTTTCCTGAAAGTATATTTGTCTTTGAATTAAATGCTGGTATTATATCGTCTTTTATAATTGTTGATTTTATGGTTGCTTTTCCTGTTACTACTTCTGCATTTTTATAGTCTTCTACGTCTGTTGCAAAACTATCTTGTGTAATATTATTTACTGCATTATTTATTTCTGATAGTTTAATTTTATTTATATTTCCTTGTACTTGCCATCCATTTTCAATATTTGTTTTATGTTGTGTCAAGTATCCTAATCCTGCAGGAATATAGTCTTCTATTGCTCCTACATATGCATCTTCTGTACCTTCATTGTATACTCTAATAGAATATGTTACTATATCTCCTACTTTTACTTCAACTGGTGTTTTGACATCTGTAAAGTTTGATGTTGTTGTTGCATCACTGTTGTCTCTTAATGGTTCTGTCCCTGGAGCTTTTTTTCTGTCATGTGTTTGTTGATTTACTTTTGTTATTGATTTTCTTAATGCTAAGTCTATTTTACCTGGTACTACAATTTTTTCAAAATCATCGTCATCTTGTTGTCCTTTATAATAATAGCTTGAATCGTTTAGTTCATCTTTATTTTTGAATTCCATGCTTGTGTTACCTTTATATTGTTGCCAATCTATCTCTTCAGTAGGTCGTGTTACATTGCCTGGATCTGAGTCTATATCTTGTACTGTTTGACCTCCATCATCTGATATTTGAGTTATTTCTGCTATATTTGTTACTATTTTTCCAACAGCATCACTTGTTACAGTAAAAACTATAGTAACTTCTGTACTATCACCTGGTTGTAATATTGTTTTGTTTGTTTTGTTTGTTGTATAGCTTTTATTTACTGCATTGTATACCCAAGCATTTGCAGTATTATTGCTATCATCGCTAGCATATTCTAATCCTGATGGTGGTAAATAGTCCGTTATAGAAGTGACTATAAGATTATTGTCACATTCATTTGTTACTACAATTTTATATATTACTCTTTCTCCAACAGCAAATTGTACTGGGTCTTTTTTATGTGTATAATCATATTGATTAAATCTTCCTTCAGCTGAGTTTAATGCAGATTTTGATGGTGTTCTAGTTGGTTGTCCTAATTTATCTAGTGATTGTACTTTCCATTGTCCTAAAGATGTTCTTGTTTCTTTACCATATATATATTTTCTTAGAGATGCGTCATATTTTTTAGTTATTGTTATATCAAATTGTTTTTCAATTTCTACGTTAGTTCCTGATGTTTCGCTTCTTTCTATTGATAATAATCCTTGGTCACCTGAGTTTCCATCTGTCCATACAGTTCCTACTGCACTTGTTGTTGTTATTTGTGTTACTAGTTGAATTTTTATTTTTCTAGCTGAAGTACTTGTTGGTACAGATACATAAAAATCTTTTCCTTCTAAGTCTTCTTTGGTTTGTGCTAATAAGTCACTGGTTGTTACTGAACTGTTCTTTGATGTTAATAAATATCTAACTCCTTCTAGTGGTCTATCACTAGCATCTTTAAAAGTTATATGTACTGAATAATAATTCGTTGATGAAGAAGAATTTATATGAAATGGTCCTACTATTGTTCTTCCACCGACAATATTTGCTGTGACATCTTTATTATCAAATGTTGGGTTAGTTTTCTGTGAAGTGTCGTCATTTAAATTTCCTTTTAATTGTGTGTTATAATATGAAATTATTTTTTTAATAAATTCATCCTTTTTTCCTTCATATCCCCATCTATCTTGACCTTGTAGAGAATCCCAATAGCTTCCTGTATCACTATCTGTACCTTGTATTGGTCTTGATTCTTGTAAATTATTTGTTATTCCCCATACAGTATATTGTAATGCAAATACTAAGTCATCTTCTGTAAGTATAGATTTAATTTCATCTAATGTTAGTGGATTTTCTGTTCCTTCGGTACTTTTCATGGTATCATTGAATATTTTAGCTAGTTTTTGATTTTTTAATTCATCTGAATCTTCAGGTATTACTGCATTTTTTATTAACCATTGGATTTTTTTTGCACCTGTTGCATCGATACTTGATTTTGCACTTTTTAGGGTTGCATCTGTTGCTGGGCCTAAACTTGTATATTGCCCACTATTTCCTTCATCACTAGGAAATTTTCCTTCTTTGTCTAAACATAATGTTGTGCTATAATCGTTATTTCCTGAAAAAATCCTATAAACATTTTTCGTATCTATTCTATATCCAAATTTTACTTGTTTTTTCTTGTCTAGTGTATTACTCGTATGTGTTAGAGTTATACCAAAATTTAATTTTGTTCCTGCTGTTGTTGGACTGATTTTGGCTATTATATCTTTAGATATAGATATAAGCATGATTAAAATACATAAAATAACTAAAATTTTTTTCTTGACCATTTTTCTCTCCACTTTTTCTTTCCACTTTTTTATTTATTTTTGATTTTAAATTATATATATATATTGTCAATTTTGTTTTTAGTTATTTCTTTTTATTTATTCTTAAGGAAACTTTTATTAAGAATTTTTTTTACATTTTTATATTATTTTTTTTAATTTTATATTTTCATGTATTTTTTATTTGTAAATTCTTACGGAAATACTGTATTGAGGATAAAA
>CANPZM010000039.1 GCA_947589065.1 uncultured Clostridia bacterium | reverse complement strand
AGCATAAATAAATTTTTTTATATTATGTTTTATATCATAAGAAGTTTAAAGTTTACACAAACTTTACGATACTCTCTTTTTATGGCTACAAAAGGGCAAAAATTTATGAGCTATGATGATAATTTTAGAGAACAAGTAGTTCAAGATTATTTAAATAGTAGTTTAGGGTGTGTCAGAGGGGACGGAGAAGTTGACACATTTAAAATGTGTCAATTTCTCCGTCCCCTCTGACATTGGATTGGTTGAACGCTGTGCGTTACGTCAAAAATTAATATATGAATTTTTTAAACTGTGTGGAGTATAATTTTTTTGCTCCTTATTGGAGTTGAATCACAAGATTTGTAGTAATTTTTTTTCATAATAATCAGGATTATGAAAATTAAAAGAAATTAAATGTTATTGAAATAAAATAATATTATGGATATACTAATATTATAAATAAAATCAAAAGAATTTTTTTATGCCAAATACAGAAAATTAGCAAAAGGGACGTAATCTGTGGAATATTTGGAGAAAATTCAACAATAGCAAAAGAAGATTGCTATTAGTGCAAGAATTAAAGAAAATATTGGTAGACGCATATTAAGGAAATGAAATAAAATAATAGATAATTATTATATGATAAAATTTCCTCAAGATATATAGGAGATTCATATGAAATCTAGAGAAACAAAACAACCAGAAAAGAAAAAAATAAAATTATGGAAAAAAATTATTATAGTTATTGTAGTTATTATTACAGTTACATTTTGTTCAATATTATTCTTATTATATGGACCATATCCAAATTTTAGAGAATGGTTGATTACAACGGCAATGACAACAATGAATCATAAGTATTATGCTAAATGGTTCTATAGTGATAAAACAATAGAAGAAGTGTTAAGTAGAAATAAAGTTATTGAAGTGGATGAATATACTAATCCGTTACTAATTGAAGAAACTAAACAAACAGAATATGCTAACAAATATGATAAGGAAATTTTAGAAAGAAATGTCGATGATGATTATAAAATTATTCGAGTAGATGGTAGGGAATATAGAGGATATTTAGCGGTAATTTATGATCCTTCAAGAATAAAAACAGTTGTAACGGAAAATGTGGGAGAAGAAGGAGAATATCTCGAAACAATGGCACAAAGAAATGATGCCATTTTAGCAATAAATGGCGGAGGATTTAAAGATCCAAACTATAGTAGTAATGGTGCAATGCCTATAGGAATTACCATATCAAATGGCAAAGTGATAACAAACTCTGAAGAAAAGGATAGAGGCTTAATAGGATTTACAGAAGATAATAAATTAATACTTGGAAAAATGACACTTGAAGAAGCCAAAAAACTTAAAATAAGAGATGCAGTAACATACGGGCCAAATTTAATCGTTAATGGAAAACCATCTAAGATATTAGGAAATGGAGGATGGGGTATAGCACCGAGAACAGCAATTGGACAAAGGAAAGATGGTATAGTACTATTTTTGGTAATTGATGGAAGATCAATATCTTCACGAGGTGCAACCATGATAGATTTATTGGAAATTATGCAAAAATATGGAGCTTATAATGCAGCTAATTTAGATGGTGGAACGTCTAGTGTTATGATAGAAAATAATAAAATAATTAATAATCCGATTGATAGTACAGGAGCTCATAGAACTAGAAAAATTGCTACAGGTTTTATTTTAACAAGAAATCACTAATAAATTTTATATACGAAAAAAGGAGGTAAAAGATTTGAAGGAGAAAAAAAATAAAAAATATGCAATAATAGTTCTCGTAATTATTTTAGTTGTAATAGCTATAGTAGGTTTCTTTATATTATCAAAAATGTCAGAAGTAAAAATAACTTGGGCTGAAAGTATAAGTGGAAATGGTGATGATCATATCAATGATATAATTGAAACTTCTGATGGTGGTTTTATTGCAGTTGGGAAAATTTCTAGTGATGAGGTTAACATAGGTGAAGAACAAAAATTAACAAAACCAGAAGAATTTTTGAAAAATTATACTTTTGATGGATTAATAATAAAATATGATAAGAATGCAAGAGTAGAATGGAAAAAGATAATTTCAGGAGAATCAGATAATATTCTTGAAAGTGTTGTTGAAACAGCAGATGGAGACTTTATAGTTGGTGGAAATTTTAAAAGTAAAAAAATAAAAATTACAGAAGAAATTGTTTTAGAAAATAAAGGAAATAATGATGGAATGGTTATTAAATACGACAAGAATGGAAATTGCCAATGGGCAAAAAGTATAGGAAATACTTCTTCTGATGAGATAAAATCACTAAAAGGTACCTCAGATGGAGGATATATAATTGGAGGAAGGTTTAGTAGTGAACAGTTAGAGCTAGGTAATAACATTACTTTAGAAAATAATAGTAATCAAAATTATGATGGAATGATTCTAAAATATAACAAATCAGGAGAATGTGAGTGGGCTAAGAATATTGGTGGAATTAATGAAGAAATTATTGAAAATGTAATTGAAACTAGAGATAAAAATTATATTGCAGTTGGAAAATTTTATAGTGAATCATTTGAATTAGAAAAAGGTAAATCCTTAAAAAATAGTTTACCAAAAGATGAAAATGAATTATTATTATCAGATTCTATGATAATAAAACTTGATGGAAATGGAGAATATCAATGGTATAAAACTATAGGTGGAACCGGAAATGAAGGGCTATATGATGTAGAGGAATTAGAAAATGGTGATTTTATTACATGTGGATATTTTGATAGTAAAGAATTAGACTTAGGTAATGAAAAAAAAGCTAATAATGTAGGTGCTATAGATGGTATATTAATTCAATATACTAAAGATGGACAATGTAAAGAATCAAAGGTAATAGGCGGAAATGGTAATGAAGAAATTTCTAATGTAATAAAACTAAAAAATAATGAATATGCAGTAAGTGGAATTACTAGAAGTGAAGAAATAAAAATAGAAGAAGGAAAAATTTTAAAGAATAATGGTCGAGAGGATGGATTTTTAATAAAATTTGATAAAAAGGGTCAATGCAAAAAAATAAGAACAATAGGTGGAGAATTAGATGATGGACTCAACTGTATTGCATTATCCAAAGATAATAATTTATTATTAGGAGGATTCTTCATAAGTAATAAAATTTCATTTAGTTCAAAAATAGAGTTGAATAGATATCAAGGAAAGGCACCTGAGGTATCAGAAAAAATTAATGGATATGATGCTATGATTATAAAAATAAAGTTTTAATAGGCAATATTTCAAAATAAAAAAATCAAGACGAAAAGATATAAAATAATATAATAATGTAGGCCCAAAATAATTAAAAAATTCATAAGAATAAGATGAGGAAGAAATTATAAAATTCTACCTCATTTTGTTATATTATAGGAAAGTTCTCTGAACTTCCTATAATATAAAGCATTCCACAGAAAAATTGCTAAAGCAATTTTTCGCGGACGAACAAAGACGCGGACTTTAAAATGTCATAAATAGCGAAAATGTTAATAATGTCCGCTTTTGTTCTATAATAGGAAAGTTCTACTTTCCTATTATAGAATAAATTTACATTCCACAGAAAAATTGTTATACAATTTTTCGCGGACGAACAAAGACGCGGACTTTAAAATATTATAAACAGCGAAAATGTTAATAATGTCCGCTTTTGTTCTATAAAAAACTCACATAAAAAACGGTTAAGAGTAATTTACTAAAAAAGCCAATAAGGCTAATACCTACGGAAAATAAGCAATTGAAAATAATTAGTTTTGTATTAGCCTTAAAAAAACAATAAAAGTTACCATAATACTTGCAATTGTAACTGAAATGTAATATAATTGTAATAGTGTTGTGACAAAAAATGTAAATAAAAAAATTATATATATAAAAGGATGTTTAAGGAGGATATTGTGGAAAAGAGAAAATTATTAAATAAAGTATTAGCAATTATATGCTTAATAGCTTTATTAATGCCAAGCGTTTCAACAGTTAAAGCTGTAGCTGATGAAATAGTAGGAAGTACACAAGAAACAGCTAAATTAGGAATAAGCTTCTTAGGAAAAAACGGATGGGGATATAAAATCCAAAATAGAAAAACTTATAGAGTCTATGAAATAACAAATGCTGGAAATGATTACAGCAGAAATATATACTGCTTAGATTTTACTAAAAAATTCCCAGGAGAAGAATCAAATAATAATACATTCACTTCAAATGGAGATTTAACAGAGGCAATAGCTAATAGAGAAAAATTAAAATTAATAGCAGAAAATATGTATCTTTCAAGTATGACACAAGAACAAAAAGATGCAATTTTATTAAATATATTTGCTGACTTAATTCAAAAATATTCAACAACTCAAAATCCAATAGACTTAGAATTCATTAAAAAGACTTTAAATGAAGATGACATAATGTTTGCACAACAATGTGCTATCTGGAAATATACTAATAACTTAGCATGGCAAGGTGCAGCAATTTGGCTTTCAAATAAAGAAAATCCAACAGATAACGAATGGTATCAAATTTCAGATGTTGGAGAAGCAAAATTTGATTTTATGCAAGAAATTTATAATTATTTAACAAGTGATAAACTTACAAGTAAATCAAATTTAACAAATCCATCATTATTAAAACAAACAAAAACATCAACAGAAGTTGAAGATGGATATATTGTAGGACCATTCCATGTAAATGCTGGAACAAATCCAAACTATACCTTTGGATTATATGATCAATCAGAAGCAAAATTAACAAATTATATACTAGTAGATAAAGAAGGAAATAGATTAAAAACTAAGTTAGAAAATACACTAAATACAGATTTTTATGTAAAATTACCATTAAAGACAACATCAACAAAAGTTATTTTAAAATTAAATTATTCATTAACACAAACTACTACAAAATTATGGACAAATGGTCAAAATGATTCACAACCTTTAATGGAAGTTATTAAAAAAGAAATTCCAGGAAATGACAGTGATGAAGCAATAATAAATAAACCTGAAAAGATATATGACTTAGCACTAAGAAAATATATTGTAAAAGTTGGAAATGAAAATATTACAGACAGAACACCAAAAATAACTTATAACCGTGATGCACAAGAATTGCAATATAAACACAAAAAAGATCCAATAGTATTAAAACCAGGAGATATAGTAACATATCAAATAACAGTATATAATGAAGGCAATCAACCAGGAACAGCAACAAGAGTTAAAGATTACTTACCAGAAGGATTAGAATTTATAAAAAATAGTGAATTAAATAGAAAATACAAATGGATTTCATCACAAGATGGTTCATACATAGTAACAGGATATACAGGTGATTATGAATTAAAAGCATTAAATATAGATGAAAAAAAGGTATCATCAGTATCAGTACAAGTTGAATGTAAAGTAAAAGAAAATGTAAAAAATGGAGTATTAACTAATATTGCAGAAATAGTTGCAGATAATATAGATGATATAGATTCTATACCAGATTCTATGAATGTAAAAAAAGAAGAAATGGAAAACTATAAAGGTAGAGAATCTAATAAACCAGAATTAGGAGATAGTGAATATTTTTATAGAGGTCAACAAGATGAAGACGACTTTGAAAAAGTAACAGTTGAAAAACCTGAAATAGATTTAGCTTTAAGAAAATTCATATCAACTATTAATGGAGAAAATCAAAACAGAGAACCTGTAGTTGATGTTACACCATTAGTCAATGGAACAGGAACAACAGCCAACTATACTCATTCAAAAGAACCATTAAAAGTTGAAAAAGGTGATATAGTTATATATTCTATAAGAGTATATAATGAAGGAACAACAAATGCATATGCCAATGAGATTACAGACTACTTACCAGAAGGATTAGGATTTTTAATAAATCATAAAGTTAATTACCAAAACGGATGGAGATTAAATTCAGAAGAAAGTGCACAGATAGTAAAATTAAACACAATTGAAAATGGAACAGACCATTTATCTACATCTGACTTTATGGAAACACAATCATTAGCTGATGTGGATGTTGCAAAAGGAAAAGTAAATATAAAATCAAATAAACTTCAATACATAGCAGGAAGTACAGATAATTTATTAGAAGCATTTAACAATTCTAAAAAAGAACCATCAAATAAAACTATACAAGTTGCTTGCATAGTATTAGATGATACAAAAGTAGGAGATATAATTAAAAATATTGCTGCTGTAACAGATGCAAGAGATAATGATGGAAATGTAGCAACAGATAGAGATTCTCAGCCTAATGAAATAGACACTAACCAATATCCTGATAACAATAGCATACAAGATGATGACGACTTTGAAAAATTATTAATACAAGAAAAGAAATATGACTTAGCATTAAAGAAATTTTTAACATCTGTTAATAATGAAACAATAACACCATCAAGATTTAAAGGAGTAAATCCAACACAAATAAATGATGGTCAACATGATGCACTTTATCATATGGATAAATCAATTGTAAAAGTTCAAACAGGAAGTAATGTAGTATATACAATAAGAGTTTTAAATGAAGGTGAAATAGACGCATATGTTGAGGAATTAAGAGACGATTTACCAGAAGGATTACAATTCTTAGAAGACAGCGAAATAAATAAACAATATAGATGGAAATTACAAGATAACCAAGTTGTAACAGACTATTTATCAAAAAATGTAAATCCAGATAAAATAATACCTGCATATGATAAATCAACAAGAATATCATATCAAGATGTTCAAATTGAATTTAAAGTAATAAGTAAAGAATCTAAAGTAATAAAAAATATAGCAGAAATAACACAAGACGATGGAGAAGATATAGACTCAACACCAAATAATAACCAAGAGACAGAGGACGATCAAGATTATGATAACATAATTCCAGTATCATATGACTTAGCATTAAAAAAATTTATTACAAGTGTTGAAAATAAAGAAATAACACCATCAAGATTTAAAAGTGTTGACACTACACCATTAAAAAATGGAGAATCTGATGCCAACTATGAATTAGATAAATCAATTGTTAAAGTAAAAAATGGCAACAGAGTAATATATACAATAAGAGTATTTAATGAAGGTGAAACACCAGCATATGCACAAGAAGTAAGAGATAATATACCAGAAGGATTAGAATTTATTGAAGATAGTACAATAAACAAACAATATAGATGGAAAGTAAAAGATAATCAAATAGTAACTGACTATTTAGCAAAAGAAGTAAATGCAGATAAACAAATTACAGAATTTAATAAGGAAACTGGAGAAATTCATTATCAAGATCTACAAATAGAATTTAAAGTAAATAGTAAAGAAATTGCAGTAATAAAAAATATAGCAGAAATAACAAACGATGATGGAGATGATATAGATTCAACACCAAATAACAATATAGATGAAGAAGACGACCAAGATTATGATAATATAATACCTGAAATATATGACTTAGCATTAAAGAAATTTATCACAAGTGTTGAAAATAAAGAAATAACACCATCAAGATTTAAAGGCGTTGACACTACACCACTAAGAAATGGTGAACATGAAGCAATTTATGACATGGATAAATCAGTAGTTAAAGTACAAAAAGGAAATAATGTAGTATATACAATAAGAGTTCTTAATGAAGGTGAAGCTGAGGCATATGCCGAAGAAATAAGAGATAATATACCAGAAGGATTACAATTTGTTGAAAATAGTGACATAAATAAACAATACAGATGGAGAGTAGAGGGAGACCAAATTGTAACTGATTATCTATCAAAAGAAGTAAACCCAGATAAACAAATACCTGCATTTGATACTACAACAGGAAATATTTATTATGAAGATGTAAAAATCGAATTCAAAGTTGTAACTGATGATGTAAAAATAATAAAAAATATTGCAGAAATAACAAACGATGATGGAGACGATATAGATTCAACACCAAATAATAATAAAGAGGAAGAAGACGACCAAGATTATGACAACATAATACCTGCAATTTACGACTTAGCTTTACAAAAATTTATTACAAAATTGAATGACAATGATATAACAGATAGAATACCAACAATAAGCACTGATAAAGATGGAAAAATAACATATAATCACACAAACGAACCATTATCAGTAACAAATCAAAGTATAGTTGTATATACAATTAGAGTATATAACGAAGGAACAACTGAAGCATATGTAGAAGAAGTAAAAGATGATATACCAGTTGGATTAGTATTTTTACCTGAACATGAAATAAATAAAAAATATGGTTGGAAATTATATGATGAAAATGGCAAAGAAGTTGAAAAAATAGAAGATGCTAAATATGTAAGAACAACATATTTGTCAAAAGCAGAATCAGAAGCAAGAAAAGAAGATAATTTATTAAAACCATATGATCAATCATTAGAAATCAATGACACAAATCCAGATTATAGAGATGTTCAAGTAGCATTTAAAGTAGACCAATCTAAATTAGATAGTATGGATAGAAAAATCAAAAATATTGCTGAAATTACAGGAGATAATGGTGATGATATAGATTCAACACCAGATAATGACAAACCAGGAGAAGACGATATTGATGATGAAGAAATTGTTTTAAAATACTTTGACTTATCATTAAAGAAATATATATCTAGAGTAGTAATAAATGAAGACGGAGTTAAAAAAGAAATAAAGACAAATCATAACGGAACAGAAAATCCAGAACCAGCTGTTAAAGTAGAAATAAACAGAAAGAAAGTAGACAAAACTCAAGTTACATTTATATATACAATTAAAGTAACAAACGAAGGCGAAATAGAAGGATATGCTAAAGAAATAAAAGACAGAATTCCAGTAGGACTAGAATTCCATAAAGAAGACAATCCAGATTGGGAAATTGTTGATGATGGAATTGTAACAACAAATGCATTAGCAAAGAAATTGTTAAAACCAGGTGAAAGTGCAACAGTAGAAATTGCTTTAAGATGGAAAAGAGTAGCAACAAATTTGGGAATGAAAGTAAATACTGCAGAAATAAGCAAAGATGAAAATCCTTATGGAACACCAGATATTGATTCAACACCAAATAATAATGTTGATGGAGAAGACGACCAAGATACAGCTCCAGTAATATTATCAATTTCAACAGGTGCTGGAGAAACATACATAGTATTAACAATAACTATAACAACAATATTAGGAACTGGATTCTACATGATAAAAAAGTTTGTTTTATAAAATATTAATTAAAAAGGGCTAGAAATATTCTAGTCCTTTTTTTCTATTAACCTTAATTACAAAGAAATAAAACAGAAAGGAATAATGTATGTTAACTAAAATAAATAGTATAAGTTTATTAGGAATAGAAGGACATAAAATAGAAGTTCAAGTCGATGTAAGTAATAATATTCCTAAATGGGAAATTGTTGGATTACCAGATGCTAGCATAAGAGAATCAAAAGAGAGAGTAAAAACTGCAATAAAAAATAGTGGATATAGCTTAAAAAGCAAAAAAATATTAATAAATTTGGCACCAGCAGAAATCAAGAAAGAAGGCTCTGTCTTTGATTTAGCAATAGCAATAGGTGTATTAGCAAATGTTGAATATATAAAAAATAAAAATTTAGAAGAATTTGCTTTTCTAGGAGAATTGTCTTTAGACGGAAAAGTAAATAGCATATTTGGAGTATTAGCTATGTGTATAGAACTAAAGAAACTAGGGATAAAAAAAGTAATATTACCAAAAGAAAGTAGCTTAGAAGCTTCAATTGTTAAAGATATTGAAATATATGGTGTTGAAACATTAAAAGAAACAGTAGATTTTTTAAATGGTGAAAAAGAAATAAAAAAAACCAAAACAAAACTTGAAGATGTTTTAAACAAAGACCAACAAACAACTATAGATTTCAAAGAAGTAAAAGGACAAGAAAATGTAAAACGAGCATTAGAGATTGCAGCAGCAGGAGGACATAATTGTCTAATGATAGGAAGCCCAGGCTCAGGAAAAACAATGCTAGCTAGAAGAATAACAACCATATTACCAGACATGAATTTTGAAGAAGCACTTGAAGTGACTAAAATACATAGTATTGCAGGAATGACAACCCAAAATAAAATTATAATAAACAGACCATTTAGAGCGCCACATCATACAGTATCAAAAGTATCTTTAGTAGGAGGCGGAACAAATGCGAAACCAGGAGAAATCAGTTTAGCACATAGAGGGATATTATTTTTAGATGAATTGCCTGAATTTAGTAAAAGTACATTAGAAGTACTTAGAGGACCATTAGAAGATAGAAAAGTCCTAATATCAAGAATAAATGGTTCATATGAATATCCTTCAAATTTTATGCTAATTGCCAGTATGAATCCATGCCCTTGTGGTTATTATGGTTCTAATGATAGAGAGTGTAATTGCTCATCAAATGAAATAAGAAAATATATGAACCGAATAAGTGGACCTCTATTAGATAGGATAGATATACAAGTTGAAGTACATAGTGTTGAATACAATAAAATTGTAGAAGAGAAAAATATTGAAGATTCTGCAACAATTAAAAATAGAGTAAATACTGCTAGAAAAATCCAAGAAAAAAGATATAAAAATTATAATATATTTTCAAATGCTGAATTAACTCCAAAACTAATGGAAAAATATTGCAGACTTGATTTTGAAAGCTCAACATTGCTAGAACAAGCATTTAAAAAGTTAAATTTGAGTTCAAGAGCATATAATAGAATATTAAAAGTTGCAAGAACAATAGCAGATTTAGATAATAGAGAAAATATTAATAAGGCGGATGTTGCGGAGGCGATTCAGTATAGGAGCTTGGATAAGAAATACTTTTAGGTTGAAAAATAATTACAATTTTATCTGCGTCAAATTTAGTTTAAAACGCGGTTACATATAAACATATGCGCCCTTGCCTTTTAAACCAAACTTTCCTTGCTAAAATTTAATTCTTTTTCAACCTAGTTACGAAGGAAAATAATTACAATTTTATCTGCGTCAAATTTAGTTTAAAACGCGGTTACATATAAACATATGCGCCCTTGCCTTTTAAACCAAACTTTCCTTGCTAAAATTTAATTCTTTTTCAACCTAGTTACGAAGGAAAATAATTACAATTTTATCTGCGTCAAATTTAGTTTAAAACGCGGTTACATATAAACATATGCACCCTTGCCTTTTAAACCAAACTTTCCTTGCTAAAATTTAATTCTTTTTCAACCTGATTATAAAGGAAAATAATTACAATTTTATAGCTTGTGAAATCATTTTTATGACTTAGAAAGGAATGAAATAAAAAAATGGAAATAATCGAAAGAGATAATAAACTTTTTCCAGAAAAATTAAAAGAAATAAAACCAATTATAAATCAAATTTATGTAGAAGGAAGAATAGAAAACTTAAATAAATTAGGAGTAGCAGTAATTGGTTCAAGAAATTCATCAATAATTGGAGAAAAAACTACATGTCAATTTGTAAAAAAAATAGTACAAAATGACATAAATATAATTAGCGGATTAGCAATGCGGAATTGACAAAATAGCACATGAATCATGCTTAAAATACGAGGGAACAACAATAGCTGTTTTGGGAAGCGGATTAAACAATATATATCCAAAAGAAAATTATAATTTATATAAAAATATAATAAAAAAAGGAGGAACAGTAATCTCTGAATATCCACCAGATATAGAAGCAAATCCTAAAAATTTTCCACAGAGAAATAGAATTATAAGTGGATTATCAGATGGAATATTAGTTGTAGAAGGAAAATACAGAAGCGGAACAACAATAACAGCTAAATATGGATTTAAACAAGGAAAAAGGGTATTTTGCATACCGCATAGTATTTTTGACGCATATGGAACTGGTCCAAATTCATTAATAAAAAAAGGTGCAATATTAGTAACAAAACCAAAAGAAATAATTGAATTTTTAGGAAAAAAAGAAAAAATAAAAAATAAAACAAAACATGAAGATGAAATATTAAAATTATTGGAAAACGATATATTAACAAAAGAAGAAATTGCCAGAAAACTAAAAAGAAGTATTTCAGAAATTAATCAAAGAATAACAATTCTGGAACTAGAAGA
Source organism: uncultured Clostridia bacterium (assembly GCA_947589065.1). GTDB lineage: Bacteria > Bacillota > Clostridia > TANB77 > CAG-508 > UMGS1994. The sequence continues at coordinate 5,749 of CANPZM010000039.1, read as the reverse complement.
AAAGATAGAAGAAAACTCAGGGAAAGGATATAGAATAATTGAATAATAAAAAACTAGGAGAATTAGGAGAAAAGATTGCAAAGTTTTATTTAACAATAAATAACTTTCAAATATTAAAAACAAATTTTAGATATAGATTTGGTGAAATTGATATAATAGCACAAAAAGGAAAATGCATTCATTTTGTGGAAGTAAAAACAAGAGTGAATGATTATATAGAAGCTAGAGAAGCGATAGATAAAAATAAACAAAAACATATATTAAACTGTGCAGAATTTTACATATATAAAAATCAAATAGAAAATATGTGTATTGAATTTGATGCAATAGAAGTGTATATAAAAGAAAATTCATTAAAAATTAACTATATAAAGCAAATAATTGAAAATTAAGCAAATCCGTGATATAATAACACATAAATTAAAGGAAATAAAAGCTTTTAAATAATCAATATTAGAATTATTTTTCAACTAAATTTTGTAACTTAGGAGGAACAAAATTAAAATGAAACCTAAAAGAGAGATGAGCAAATGGACATATTGGTTTTCACTAGCTGTAGCTATAATATTAGTATATAGCTGTATAACCAATTTTGCAGGTATTTGCGTATTTTTGAAAAAGATAATGAATATCATAATGCCATTTTTAATGGCAATAATAGTAGCGTATTTATTTTATAGACCGGCAAGATTTTTTGAAAAAATATATGAAAATAAAAAAGCTACTTCAAAGATATCTAGACCATTAAGTATTTTTACAGTATATTTAATAGCAGTATTATTAATAATAATTATGATAAATTGTGTAATACCACCAATTAGAACAAGCATTGGGGATTTGATAGGAGACATACCAACCTTCATAGATGAAGCTAAAGAATATTTATCAACCTTAGAAGAAGATTCCTTAATAAAGCAACTTAATATAGAAGAAACAATAAAAAATATTAGCACAATCGACTTTACATCATTATTATCAGCAAATCATTTAAGATACTATATAAATACAGTAATTGGAATAGTTTCAACAATTTTCAATGTATTTATAACTATAGTAGTTTCAATATATATATTAATGGAAAGAGGAAAAATCAAAAAGTTTTTGAAACAACTAGGAAAAGCAGTATTTTCAGAAGATGTATATGACAGAATTAGTAATTATTTTTCAAAATCCAATTGGATATTTCTCGACTTCATATATTGCCAAATAATAGATGGAATAATAGTTGGAATACTAGCATCTATAGTAATGACAGTAATTGGAGTAGAATATGCAATTTTATTAGGATTCTTCATAGGAATATTCAATATAATTCCATATTTTGGAGCAATTATTGCTATAGCAATATCAGCATTTATAACATTATTTACTGGAGGATTTGAACAAGCAATAATAATGTGTATAGCAGTAATTATTTTACAACAAATAGATTCTAATATAATAAATCCTAAAATATTAGGTGATGGACTAAAAATAAGCCCAATATTAGTAATCTTTTCAATAACTGTAGGTGGAGAATTCTTTGGAATATTAGGAATGTTTCTAGCTGTTCCAATTATGGCAATTTTAAAGTTAGTAGTAACTGATTTTGTAGAAATAAGAAACAGATTAAAAGCATACAGAAAAGCCACTATGAAAATAAATGAATAATATATAAAATAGATTTTTCTAAAAGGTGTTCAAAAAAATGAACATCTTTTTTTATATAATAGGAAAGTTCTTTCCTATTATATAAAAAATTAACATTTCACAGAAAAATTGTTATACAATTTTTCGCGGACGAACAAAGACGCGGACTTTAAAATGTTATAAACAGCCAAAATGTTAATAATGTCCGCTTTTGTTCTATAATAGAAAAGTTCCTATTATATAAAAATTTACATTAAAAAAATGTAAAACGGCAAATCCCTAAGATGAACCTAAAATAGTAACAATAGAGAATTAAAAAATTAATATAAAAGAAAAAAAACAAAAAAATAAGAATCCGTAGTATTTTAATAAATATAAAAAATCTTAATATTGACTATAGTAAATACTTTATTAAGATAAAAATATAAAGTTAAATAATTTTATGGAGGCAGTCATGAAATCAAATAATGGAAAAGACAAAATAATTAAACTAGTTTCTTTCAAAAAAGTATTGTGCATAATAGGCTTTATTATACTGATTTTAGCAACAGTGATAGGAAACTTTAATACGCCAATTTCATATGCGGGAGGAACTGCAACAACAGAAAAACCAGATGCTTTATCATTATCTAAAGCAATAAAAAACGACAGTGATGGTACAGTTAAAAATCAGTTAAAGTCAATACTTGGAAATGACAAAATAAAGTTTATTAATTATACTGCAGACAGAATATATCAAGAAGAAAGAATACCAGTCGATTGCACATTTATTACCAAAAAGAGGACTGCAGATTATGAATATAGAACTGCTTCAGGCGGTAAACCAAAATTATGTAATCCTAGCGAATTATCAAACGGACTTATAGCTAAAACAGATGGATTTAAACTTTCAGAAAATGATACAGGAATATATATAATTTGGAAAAATGTTTTGGAATATCAAGGACAGGCCTTAGATATAAAACTATCATTTAATGATTGGCGATATTACCAAGATAAAGCTAATTATACACCTGCATTAATATTTGCTGGAGGAAAAGTTGGTACCTGGAATTCTTCAACTCAAAGATTAATTAGATTAGATTACAAAATAGAATTTTTAAAGACTGAAAATGAGCAACCTGCAAATATAAAAGGTGTATTTACAATATATGATGTTGATGGAGAACAATCAATAGCAGTCCATAAAAATGATGTACAAAAGATATATATTGAAAATGATTCATGTCTCGGATATCATAATGAAGATAATTATATTTATTTTGCAGCACCTGACGGTTGTCAATCTGGAGAAGCAGGACAACACGAATATGCAACACATCAATACTCTATTTTTATAAATGGCAGTTCTGTTAGATTAAGATATCGTGCTGTAACAATAGCAGCATATTCAAACTTAGATCAATATAAATCTAGTTTTGTTATACATTTATATACAGAACAATATATACCAGTTGACATAAATGGTCAATTAACTAAAAAAGTAAGTGATACTAATGAATCACAAGTAGATGCTAATACTTTATCAGCAATAAATGAGGCATTTACATATACAATTTCTTATTATGTACCTCCAGAATCGCAAGATTATGCATTCTATGATGAACTCTACTTTTATGATGTAATTGATTCACGACTGAATGTAGAGTCAATAACTATTACAGATAGTAACGGTAAAAATTCAATATCAAATGGTACTTTTGATTATTCGATAACTCCAAATCCAGATGGAACAAAAACCGTAAAGGCAAATAGCAAAACCATAAATAAATCAAGCTTTTATGGAAAAATTTATACAATGAATATAACTGTTAGATATGCTGGACCAGCAATTACTGGTGTATCATACTTAAGTATACCAAACCAAGCTAAGGTACATATAGTTGAGGGAACTAAGAGCACAGGTGAAATTGTACAAAGTGATATTTCATCTAGTTCAGTTACAACAACAATACCAGTAGGATATATAAAAGTAATAAAAAGAGATGCACATACAAATGCAACATTAGCAAATACACAATTTGGAATTTATACAAATCCTGAATGTACGGCGTTATTACAAACATTAATGACAAGCGGTGATGGTACAGCAATGACAGCAGGAATAAATCCAGGAACATATTATGTAAAAGAAATTGCAGCACCTGCATATTATAATTACAATGGAGAAGTTAAAACTATACAAATACCAGCTACACCAAAAGGAAGCTATGCAGAAAGTATATACACTGCAGAAATAAGTAATATGCCATATTCAGGAAGTATAACAGCTGTGAAAAAAGATAATTTTACAGGAGAAGTAGTAACCCATAGTGACACAGTATTTGCATTATATGAATGGTCAGTTGCATCAGGAACTTGGGTAAAACCAGTAAATATTAATCCATCAGAATATGACGGATTAGTAGGAGATAATGTAGGATATAGATTAAAAAGACAGGGTTCAATAGGAACATATAAAACAGGAACACTATATTATAATGCATCAAATGGAGGAAGATTTAGAGTAATAGAATATACTGCACCACTTGGTTATAATAAGGACTCAGCATGGGAACAAGTGTTAACAATATCAAGCAACAATTCAAATGTAAGTGGAGAAGTAAGAAATATACCATTAAGAGGATATATAAAAGCAACAAAGAAGGATAACTTCACAGGAGAAACAGTTACACATGATAATACAGTATTTGCATTATATGAATGGTCAGTTGCAAGTAACTCATGGGTAAAACCTACACATATAGAAGTATCAGGATTTGATGGACTTGTTAGTGATGGAATAGGATATAGATTAAAACAATATGGAGATACAAAAGGAATATACAGAACAGGAACATTGTATTATAACGCATCAAATGGAGGAAGATTTAGAGTAATAGAATATACTCCACCACGAGGTTATAACCATGACACAACATGGCAACAAGAAATACAAATAACAGTAGATAATCAAGAAGCAGCAAGTGATTTAAGGAACATACCATGGAGAGGATATATAACAGCAGTAAAGAAAGATTTATTAACAAGTAAAGTTGTAACAGCAGTAGATACAACATTTGCATTATACGAATGGTCAGTAGCAGATGGTGCATGGGTAAAACCAACACATGTAGTAGCAGGAGAATATGACGGATTAGTATCAGACCAAAAAGGATATAAGTTAAAGAAATCAGGGGGAAACTTCGGAACATACAGAACAGGAACATTATATTGGAATATAAAAAATGAAGGAAAATATAAAGTAGTAGAATGTAGAGCACCATATGGATATACAAGAACAAGTCCAACAAAAGCATGGGAAGTAGAAATATTAATAGATAGAGACGGAGTAGAAGTAACAGGAGAAGTAAGCAATAATGAAGTAAGAGCAACAATAAACTTTAAAAAGCTAGATAAAGAAATAAACTATAAAAATAGTAAATATCCAGAAAATACAGCACAAGGAGATGCAACACTAGAAGGAGCAAGATATGGCTTATATGCAAAAGAAAATATATTAAGCCCAGACGATCATCATGTTTTATATCAGGCAGGAGGATTAGTAGAAGAAAGACTAACAGATGCAATGGGAAAAATAACATGGACAAACTTATACTTGGGAAAATATTACATACAAGAAATAACACCATCAATAGGATATTTAATAGATACAACACAATATGAAATTGATATAAGTCAATACTATACAGATAACTACTATAATAATGATAGAGACAGAGATACAACAAACGTAGTATACCAAAATAATGTAGCAGACAACTTATATGCAAATCCAGAAAAAAGAGTAATATCAAAAGAAAGAGTAATAAAACAACCATTAAAGCTAGAAAAAATAACAAGCATGATAGACTTATCAGATGAAAACGTAAGAGTAGAAAATGCAAAATTCAAAATTTATCTAGTAAGTGACTTAGACGTTCCATATAATTGTACATATGCAGATATAATGAATAGATATTACAATAAATCAACACATCAATATGAAATGCCAGAAAGTGCAAGAGCAATGACATTTGAAACAGATTCAAATGGACAACTAATCCCAGAGTTAACAACAGATAGAAATGGAGAAGTAACATCAATGGGATTAGCATATGGAAGATATGTAATAATAGAA
>CANPZM010000038.1 GCA_947589065.1 uncultured Clostridia bacterium | reverse complement strand
CTAAAGTTGTTAATAAAGGCTCTAATAATATGATAGCTATTGTAATATAGTTATCTTTTTTTTAATTTGTAAAAAAATTAAATATATAATATAATAGTTTATAGTAAGATTGACAAGAAGGGAAATATAGCATGTTTGATATCTCAGTAATAGTTCCAGTATATAATTCTGAAAAATATATAGAAAAATGTCTTGATAGTTTAGTATCACAAACAATAAAATCTTATGAAATTATTATAGTTAACGATGGTTCGACTGACCAGTCGTTAGATGTAATTAAAAAGTATAGCTTAAAAAATAAAAATATTAAGATTATAAATACCGAAAATAATGGAATAGGGGTAGCAAGAAATATTGGCCTAAAACACGCAAAAGGAAAGTATGTTGCGTTCGTTGATTCAGATGATTATGTTTCGCCCTTATTTTTAGAAAGAATGTTAAATACAGCAACTGATAAAAATGCAGATATTGTTGTATGCGATATGTATAAAGTTTTTGACCATGATATGTTAAAAGATGATAAAATAACGTTTAAAAATGGTAATATTAGGGATAATAAAGAGCAGCTTATTAATATACCACTTGGACCATGTGGTAAATTATTTTCAAAAACTATATTAACTTCTTTGTTTGCAGAAAATTTAAAGTATGAGGATGTACCTTTCGTGGTTAGTGCATTATTAAATTCTAAAAATACGATTAAATTAAATGAATATCTTTATTATTACATAATTCATGATAAAAGCGAAACAACCTCAATGGATGAAAGGGTCTTTGACATATTAAAAATACTACGTATGGCAAATTCTAGTTTAAGTAAACATTTGTTTTTAAAAGAAGAAACAGAATACTTAAACATTGTTTTGCTATCAAGGTATAATCTTCAACAAGGTAAGCAAAAGAAAAAAGAATTAAAAATAAAATTTTTAAATGAATCATTTTCTTTTTTGAATGATAATTTTCCTAATTGGAGAAAAAACATATATTTTAAAAAGGAGCCTATATTTAAACGAATTATTAAGACTCATAAGTTATTAATTCGCTTATGTTGGTTTATTTATAATTGAAAATAGATAAAAGTATGTTATAATAAAATACGTATACAGAGGTAAATAATATGATTAAAAGTATCTTTATAAATTTTAAAAAATATTGGTTTTTATTAACGCAATTGATTTCTAGAGATTTTAAAGTTAAATACAAAAGATCTATTTTAGGAGTCGTTTGGAGTTTGCTGTATCCTATTTTAATGATGAGCGTTATGGCTATTGTTTTTTCTCAAATGTTTAGATTTAAAGTAGAAGGTATAAATTATTTAGTTTATTTAATGACAGGTCTTATAATGTTTAATTATTTTAGTGAGGCAACAACTACAGCGATGACATCTGTTATATCTAATTTTACTTTAATAAATAAAGTTTATATTCCTAAGTATATTTTTCCAATAGCAAAATGTATGTTTGTGGGAATAAATTTCGTATTAACTTTAATTCCTTGGATTGGGATAATTCTTTTATCTTATGTTGGATTAGGTGAGTATACTTGCCATATAAATTGGTACTATTTACTACTTCCTTATATTTTCTTTTGTATGTTTTTATTTACTGTTGGTATTGGTTTGTTATTATCGTGTATTTCGGTATTTTTTAGAGACATGCTTCACATATATGGAATAGTAATAACGTTATGGAACTATTTAACGCCAGTATTTTATAGCATTGAAATACTTCCAAAAAAATTGCAAGCACTATTTGAACTTAATCCACTTTATCAATTTTTATCTTCAGCAAGAAGCATTGTGTTATATGGAAAATGTCCTTCTGCACTAACCCTTTTAATAATTGGAGCAATTGGAATTGTTACCCTTGCCATTGGGGCTCTTGTATTTAAGAAGAACCAAGATAAATTTGTTTATTATGTGTAGGAGGGTAAGATGATAAGAATAGAAAACGTATCGATGAAATTTGATTTAGGTATTGAAAAAAATTTTTCATTAAAAGAATTACTTATATCAATTTTCAGTAAGAAAAAAAGAAATAAAAAATCAGACTTTTGGGCATTAAAAGATATTTCTTTTAACGTTGATAAAGGTGAAGTGGTTGGACTTATAGGTAGTAACGGAGCGGGTAAATCAACCCTTCTTAAAGTAGTAAGTGGGGTCATGAAACCAACTAAAGGAAAAGTAATAGTAAATGGTGTTATATCCCCAATGATAGAATTAGGAGCGGGCTTTGATATGGAACTTACCGCAAGAGAAAACATATACCTTAATGGCGCAATTCTTGGGTATTCTAAAAAATTTTTGGAAAAAAAGTTTGAAGAAATAGTGGAATTTTCAGAGTTAAGGGATTTTTTGGATGTTCCGGTTAAAAATTTTTCTTCTGGTATGACTGCAAAACTTGCTTTTTCAATCGCAACTGTAGTGGATCCAGAAATATTAATAGTTGATGAAATATTATCAGTTGGTGATATTAAGTTTCAAGAAAAGAGTAAAAAGAAAATGGAAAGTATGATAGGTGGAGGAACCACCGTGTTATACGTATCGCATTCTTTAGATGCAATAAAAGAAATATGTACTAAAGTTATTTGGCTTGAACATGGTAAAATAGTAATGATGGGTGATGCAAAAAAAGTTTGTGATGCCTATTATAAAGTTCAAATGAAGTAGAAAGGAAGGAATCAATTATGTTTAAAGACAAAATATTATTAATAACAGGAGGAACAGGATCTTTTGGAAACGCAGTACTAAAAAGATTCTTAGATTCAGATTTAAAAGAAATAAGGGTTTTCTCTAGAGATGAAAAAAAACAAGATGATATGAGGAAAATCTATAATAACCCAAAATTAAAGTTTTATATTGGGGACGTAAGAGATGCACGTAGTATCGACGATGCCATGAAAGGTGTTGATTATGTATTTCATGCAGCAGCTTTAAAGCAAGTGCCATCATGTGAATTTTTCCCAATAGAAGCAGTTAAAACAAACGTATTAGGAACTAATAACGTTTTGGATGCTGCAATAAAAAATAAAGTAAAAAAAGTTATTGTACTAAGTACTGATAAAGCAGCATACCCAATTAACGCAATGGGAATGAGCAAGGCTATGATGGAAAAAGTGGCTATTGCAAAGGGAAGAAATCTAAAAGAAGATGAAACCGTAATATGTAGAACAAGATATGGTAACGTTATGGCATCACGTGGTTCTGTAATTCCTTTATTTTTAGATCAAATAAAAGAAGGAAAGGATTTAACCATTACAAATCCAGAAATGACAAGATTTATGATGACGTTAGAAGATGCAGTTGATTTAGTAATTTATGCGTTTGAAAACGGTAAACAAGGAGATTTATTTGTTCAAAAAGCGCCTGCTGCAACCATAGACGTTTTAGCCAAAGCTGTATTGGAGTTAAAAGGACAAGGTAATGGTGTAAGAAATATAGGAACTCGTCATGGAGAAAAGTTATATGAGGTTTTAGTTACTAAAGAAGAAATGGTTAATGCTATTGATTTAGGTGACTATTTCTGTGTTCCAGCAGATAATAGGGATTTAAATTATGAAAGATATACATCAAACGGAAATAATAAATTAGATGAAGTAGAGGAATATAACTCTCACAATACTAAACGTTTAGATGTTGAAGGAATGAAAAAATTATTATTAAAATTAGATTTGTTTAAATAAAAATATTAACCTTAGTTTAACTAGGGTTAATTTACTATGGAGGTTTTATGAAAGTATTAGTAACAGGTGCTAAAGGTTTTATAGGAAAAAATTTAGTAGCGAGATTAAAATATGAAAACGATGTTGAAATAACTGAATTTGATGTTAATGATAGCTTTGATGATTTAAAAAGTAAAATTAAAGATTTTGATTTTATATTTCATTTAGCTGGAGTAAATAGACCAAAAGATGCAAAGGAATTTTATAGTGGAAACACCGATTTGACTTCTAACATCTTAAGTTTACTAAAAACTAATAATTTAAACACACCAATTGTATTTACTTCTAGTATACAGGCTATAATGGATAATGATTATGGCAAAAGTAAAAAACAAGCTGAAGATATATTATTGAGTTATAAAAATTCAATAATATTTAGATTACATAACGTATTTGGAAAATGGTGCAGACCAAATTATAATTCTGTTATTGCAACTTTTTGCTATAATGTTGCAAATAATCTTGATATTATGATAAATGATGAAAATACTGAGCTAGAACTTATTTATATAGATGACATTATAGAAGAATTTATAAGCATTATGAAAGGTAAACAGCCTAGTGAAAAAGATGGTAGAATATGTTATATAAACCCAAGGTATAAAAAAACACTTGGAGAAATTGCTTCTTTAATTCGTTCTTTTAAAATTGATATGGAAAGCATAAATGTTCCAGAAACGGGAGATGATTTCATTAAGAAATTGTTTGCTACTTTTGTAAGTTATATCGACATATCAAAAATGGGAGTACAAACAAAAATGAATGTTGATGATAGAGGAAGCTTTACTGAATTAGTTCATACAAAAGGATGTGGTCAGTTTTCTGTTTCTACATCAAAACCAGGAGTAGTAAGAGGTAATCACTATCATCATACTAAAATGGAAAGATTTATAGTTATAAAAGGAAAAGCTAAAATAAGTTTTAGACATATTTTTAGTGATGAAATATACACTTATGATGTTGACGAAAGTAACATTCAAACAATTACAATCCCACCAGGATATACACATAAAATAGAAAATGTTGGAGATACTCAAATGATTTTATTGATATGGTGCAATGAAATTTTTGATAAAGATAAACCGGACACGTATTATATGGAGGTATAAGTTGAAAAAATTAAAAGTTATGGTTGTTGTTGGTACAAGACCTGAAATAATTAGATTATCTGAAACAATAAAAGCAATTGATAAATATTTTGATTTGGTATTAGTTCATACGGGTCAAAATTATGACTATACTTTAAATGAGATATTTTTTAAGGAATTTGGTCTTAAAAACCCAGATTATTATTTAGATGCTCCTGGTAAAAATTTAGGAGAAACGGTAGGGAATATAATTGCTAAAACGTATGAGGTAATAGATAAGGAAAAACCAGATGCTTTATTAGTTTTGGGGGATACTAATAGTTGTTTGGCAGCTTATTCTGCAAAAAGATTAAAAGTTCCTATTTTCCATATGGAAGCAGGTAATAGGTGCTTTGATTTTAACGTACCTGAAGAAATTAATAGAAGAATAGTAGATCATGTAAGTGATATTAATTTAGCTTATACAGAAAATGCTAGAAGATATTTAATTAATGAAGGTATAAAAAATGATTTTTTATACGTAACTGGTTCTCCTATGAAGGAAGTTTTATATAAAAATATGAAAAGTATAGACTCTTCAGATGTATTATCTCGTTTAAATTTAGAAGATAAAAAATATTTTGTAGTTAGTGCACATAGAGAAGAAAATATTGATATCAAAAAGAACTTTGAAAGTTTGATGAATAGTTTAAATAAAGTAGCTGAAAATTATGGTATGCCAATTATATTTTCAACCCATCCAAGAACTGCTAAAAAAATAAAGGAAAGTAACGTAAAATTAAATCCTCTAATAAAGAATTTGGAACCATTAGGATTTTTTGACTATGTTAATTTGCAAAAACATTCATATTGTGTTTTATCAGATAGTGGTACTATTCCAGAAGAAAGTGACATACTAAACTTCCCAGGAATTTCATTAAGAACAAGTACTGAAAGACCGGAAGCTTTGGATGCAGGAAGTATTGTTTTAGGTGGAATAAATGAAAGGGATATACTAAATTCGATTGAACTTGCGGTTAATTCAAAAGAAGAAAGAAAAGATAACTTAGTAAGGGATTATAAGGATACTAACGTATCACTTAAAGTTGTAAAAATAATTCAAAGTTACTATAACATCATTAATAGTAGAACGTGGAAAAAACAGCAATAATTTGCTGCTTTTATTGTATAATTATTTTATTTTTATATGTAATTATGTTATAATTTAATAGGAATAATGAAATGGAGTAAAGTTAGATATGAACAATAAAAATAAAAATACACCATTATTTAGTATTATAATTCCATGCTACAATTCAGAAAGTTATCTAAAAAGAAATTTAGATTGTTTGTTACGTCAAACCTATAAAAATATAGAGGTTATATTAATAGATGATGGTAGTACGGATAATACAAAAAAAATAATGCAAGATTTCGAAAAAGAAGCCATGAAAAAGGGCTTTAAGGTTGTGATTAAAAGTCAAAAAAATAAGGGTTTAGGAGGTGCAATAAATACTGGTTTAAAATTTGTTACGGGAGATTTCTTTTGCTGGATTGACTCGGATGATTTAATTGCTGATAATTATGTGCAAGACTTTGCTGAAGTTTTTATTAATAGTGAATGTAATGTTGTGAAATGTAATGGATATTATGTACCTGAAGATGAGGTTTCTTTAATAGGCAAAAAGGAGTTTAGATTGATAAATGATTGGAATACTAATCCTTTTGATGAACATCTTTTTATGAATATGTTATTAGAAGTCAATTATAATTTTCCTTGTAGTGCCATAAGAACTTCAGCTTTTGATAAAGTAGTTAAAAATCGTGATATATATGAATCAAGAGCAGGACAAAATTATCAGTTATTATTGCCTATGTTCTATAATTTTTCATCAAAATACATAAACAAGCCTAATTATTTTTGTATAGAAATAAAAACTAGTTTGTCTAGAAATTATAAGAATGAAGAAATAGGAAAATTATATAAAATGTACGATGAGCACAAAAAAACAATATTAACTACTTTAAAAACAATGAAAATTCAAAATTATGATTATTATGAGAAGTTAATTGAACAAAAATATATTGTTAAGAAGCTCGAATATGCTAAAGAAAATGATTTGAAAAACGATATAGATTATTTTGAAAAGAAATATGAAAAAGAAGTAATGAAAAACAATTTATATATAGAAGAAGTTAATAAAATAAAGGAAAAACTGCCTTTAGTTTCAATTATTATCCCTGTGTATAATGGTTCTAATTATATGAAAGAAGCTATTGATAGTGCTCTAAAACAGGATTATCCTAATATTGAAATAATAGTCGTTAATGATGGAAGTAAAGATAACGGGAAAACAGAAAAAATTGCAAAATCCTATGGTGATAAAATAAAATATTTTGTTAAGGAAAATGGAGGGGTCTCTACCGCTTTAAATTTTGGTATAAGTAAAATGAAGGGTCAATTTTTTTCTTGGCTTTCGCATGATGATAGGTATTATAAAGATAAGATATCTACGCAAATGAATTATTTGATTAATAATAACTTATTAAATAAAAAAGTAATTACCTATACTAATTACGATGTAATAAATGAAGATTCTAAAGTTATTAGCGATACTCATTTTGAAATATATCGCCCTAATAAAAAACCAGAGTTAGCGATGTTAAGAGGACTTATTTCAGGGACTGCGCTTTTAATACCTAAAGATGCCTTTATTGAACATGGAGTTTTTGATACAAAGTATAGATGTATACAAGATTATTTATTGTTTTTTGAATTTATGAAATCTTATAGATTTATTCATATACCAAAGATTACTAACTCAACAAGAGTTCATGCGGGACAAGTTACTAATGTAAATCCTAAAGTTATAGAGGAAAATAATTATTTATGGATAAAAATGCAAAAAGAAACTCCAGATGATACGAAGATAAGATTAATGCATAGTTTATATGATTTTTATATAAGAATGGAAAGATATTTAAAAAGAAATCTTGTTTATACGAATAATGACTATGTAGAAGCAAGGAAATACTCTCTTGATATGGCTAATAAATGTCTAATAGAAGGACAACGAGAATTTTTAAAAATAATTAATGAAACTGATAATAAGACTATATATCAGGTTTTAACTAAGATATATGTTGATTGTAATAAATTTCCTGAAATTAAAGATAAAGAAATTTTAAAAGATGTAAAACATATTAATAAAAATGAAGAAAAATTGTTAAAAATCGTTGATAAAATGGGCCTTTATAATACTATTAATTTTGCTTTTGAAAAAGCTTCTGATAAAAGAAATAAGTTATTTTATTATCAAATGTTAAGCAGTTTATATCGTAGGTATCCTTATTATTCAAAACCAAAAGTTAGCTTTATAAATAAAATAATATATAATTATAAAAATAACGGTTTAAAAAATACAATTAGGTTTTTTAAAAGTTCAATTTTATATAATTTAAGAAAAAATAATCATATTAGATTTATATTAAGATTAATTAGATTAATTTTAAAAATTATATTGTATATTCCTAAAAAAATTATTCAATTTATTTTATATGTTTAAATAAAGGAGGTTTTCCGCGTGAATAAATCAAATAAAAAAGAGTTTTATTTTTCAGTAATAATGACCATTTATAACATAGAAAAATATTTAGAAGAGGCGATTTTAAGTATTATTAATCAAACCCTACCTTTTGAAAAATATATTCAAATAATTTTAGTTAATGATGGTAGTCCAGATGATAGTGGTAAAATATGCAGGAAATACTCCAAAAAGTATCCGAACAATATTATTTATATAGAAAAGGAAAATGGTGGAGTTAGTAGTGCTAGAAATGCTGGATTAGAAGTTGCTGAAGGAAAAGTTATAAACTTTTTAGACAGTGATGACTATTTTTCAAATAATGCTTTTGAAAAAGTAAAAGAATTTTATGATAATGATAAGTCTGGTGTAGATGTTGTAGCTATTAATTTGATAAATTTTGAAAACTCTTGTGGATCATGGGTAAATGGAAAATATTTTGAAAAAACTAGAATAATTGATATGAATAAAGACATACACTTTATGCAATGTCAGGTAGGGGCTTCATTTATAAAAAAAGAAATTGCTTTAAAATATCGTTATGATGAAAAAATAAAGATACACGAAGATAGCCATTATTTATATAGAATATTTAGGGATAAACCTCTTTGTGGTGTAATTAGTGATGCTACTTATTGGCATAGAATAAGAAATAATGGTACTTCAGCAACTCAGACAATAAAGCATAAAAATAATGTTTTTAATATGTCAGGATATTTATTTAAGGATTTAATTAACTTTTATAAGATAAAAAACCCAGTTTTACCCTCATTTTTACAAACATTTATAATTTTGGAATTTAATTATTATGTTATTGAAAAAATATCAGAATTAACTCTTACTAATGATGAGCAAAAAAAACTTAAATCAGATATTAAGTATATTATTGATAATCTTTCTTACGAAGATATAAATAATCATCCTTTTATTTCCGCGGATATAAAAAAAAGATATCGTAAGCTTAAAAAAAATATAAATTTATTATATAACAAAGCATTTTTAAATAATCCTTTGGAATATTCTAATATTCCTAAAAAAATATACCATAAAACAAGAAGTTTTTTAGGAAAAATAAAAAAAAGAATAAGATTTCCTTTTTCTAGAAGTATAAAAAAAATAATTGAACTTGAAAACATTGTTAATGAAGAACAGCAAAAACAAAATAAAATGCAAAATATAATAAATGATCAACAACATAAAATTGAAGAATTAATGAGTATTAAAACAAGATATGATGATGAATTAGTAGAATTAATTGAAACATTTCGACAAACTAAAAACGATTTAGAAGAATTAAAAAAAGAAACAAATTTTAATTTGGAACAAGACACTAAATACTTGTATTATTTTCACGGGGGCAGTGGTAACCGTGGGTGTGAAGCATTAGTAAGAACAATAACCGAAAATATTAAAGCAAAAAGAGAAAAATTTTTATTAATTTCCTTTAGGAAAAAAGAAGATGTTGAAGATAATATTAATAAATTAGTTAAATACATTATTGAACCAAAATTAACTAGTAATAATAAAAGAATTGAATACATGGGTGATTCTAAGTTTAATTTTGATGATATGGGTATAGAGCAGTATATATCTAAATTAGATAAATCTTCTATAGGTATATCAATTGGAGGGGATAATTATTGCTATGGTGAATATGTTAATTCTCTTCTTGCACAATACAATCGTTTAATGCATAAATATGGTATAAAAACTGCACTATTAGGTTGTAGTATAGAACCAGATATACTTAAAGATGAAATGTTATTAAAAGACTTAAATACTTATGATTTAATTATAGCAAGGGAATCTATAACATATAATGCATTACTAGAGGCGGGGATTAATAAGAATACAAAATTGGTTCCTGATCCTGCCTTTAAACTAAAAACCATCAAGTTAGATTTACCTAATAATTTTATTGAAAATAATACAATTGGAATTAACATGAGTCCATTAATTCAATCTTACGATAAAAAAAATAACGTAACTTATGATAATTATCGTAATTTAATAAAATATATAATAGATAATACAAATTATAATGTTGCTTTAATTCCTCATGTTTTTTGGGAAAAAACAAATGATTTGGAAGCTATGAAACCTTTGTATGAAGAATTTTCTTATTCTAATAGGGTAATCTTGATTGGTAAACATAGTGCCGAGGAATTAAAAGGTTTTATTAGTAGATGTAAAATGTTTGTTGGAGCAAGAACTCATGCTACAATTGCTGCATATAGTAGTTGCATTCCAACTTTAACTGTGGGGTATAGTGTTAAGTCAAAAGGAATAGCATTGGATTTATTTGGAAGTTATAAAAATTATGTTATACCAGTCCAGGATTTGAAGGATAAAAATGATTTGGTAAAAGCTTTTAATTTTATAGAATCAAATTACGATAAAATTAAAAAATATTTAGAAAAAACTATACCTTTATATATAAAACCAATAGATAATTATGACAAATATATTAAAGAGTTGGAAAATAAAAAAATAACAACAACTCTTCCAGTTGAGGAATGTACTGGTTGTAGTGCTTGCGTAAATATTTGTCCTGTTAAATGTATTAAATTTAAAACGGATAAAAATGGTTTTAAATATCCTAGTATAAATTATAAAGAATGTATAAAATGTGGTAAGTGTCAAAAAATATGTCCTATAGGAAAATCAATAAAAAATGAAATAAAATCTCAAGCATATGCTATCAAAGCTAAGGATGAGGTTAGATTAAATAGCAGTAGTGGTGGAGTTTTTGGTGTTATTGCTAATAAAATATTAGAAGAAAATGGTGCTGTTTATGGAGCTTCGTTTGATAATAATTTTAAATTAGGTCATATTAAAATAACTAAAAAAAAGGATTTATATAAAATTCAAGGTAGTAAGTATTTACAAAGTGATTTAAAAAATGTTTTTTCCGAAATAAAAATAATGTTAGAGGAAAATAAAAAAGTGTTATTTTCTGGAACTCCATGTCAGGTTAAAGGTCTCAAACACTATTTGCAAAAAGATTACAAAAATCTTTTTACAATAGATGTAATTTGTCATGGGGTGCCTAGCCCTTATGTATTTGAAAAATATAAGAAAAAGCTAGAAGAAATATCTAAAAGTAAAATTATAGATTATTCGTTTAGAAATAAAGATTTAGGGTGGAAAAAATTTAGTACTAAAATTATGTTTGAAAATAAAAAAATTATTAGTGAGCCATTTGATAAAAATATATATATGCAAGGTTTTTTACGTAATTTGTATTTAAGAGACAGTTGTTATTTATGTACGTCTAATAATTTTACTAGTACAAGTGATATAACATTAGGAGATTATTGGGGAATCGAAGATATACATCCTGAGTTTAATGATGATAAAGGAATTAGTTTAGTACTTATAAATTCGGAAAAAGGCAAACAATTATTTAAGGATGTATCAAACGAATTTGATTATATAAAAACGGAATTAAGTGAAGCAGTAAAATATAATAAAGCTATTTATAAACCCGCTTTTTATAATAAAAATAGAAAAGATTTTTTTGATAAATTAGATGAAGAAGATATTGTTAAAAATATATCAAATAATTTATATGATAAGGAGTAAAGTATGAAATTTCCATTAGTTTCCATTATTATACCAGTATATAATGGATCAAATTATTTAAAAGAAGCAATTGATAGTGCATTATTGCAAACCTATCCTAATTATGAAATATTAGTAGTAAATGACGGTAGTAATGATAATGGAAAAACTAGAAAAGTAGCATTGTCATACGGAAAAAAAATTAGATATTATGAAAAGGAAAATGGAGGGGTATCTTCTGCTTTGAATTTTGCCATAAAGAAAATGAAAGGCGAATATTTTTCTTGGCTTTCACACGATGATAAATATTTAGAAGAAAAACTAAGTACAGAAGTATCATATTTAATTGAGAATGGATTATATGATAAAAAAGTAATTTTATATTCTGATTATAATTTAATTGATAGGAAATCAAAACTAGTCTCAAATTGCATAAAAGATAATTATATGTTGAATTTAAAACCTGAATATGCACTTTTAAGAGGCGCAGTAAACGGAATAACTATGTTAATACCTAAAAAAGCTTTTGAAGAACATGGTCTATTTGATGAAAATTTAGTTGCGGTTCAAGACTATGAATTATGGCATAAAATGTTTAAAACTTATAAACCAATTCACATTCCAGTCATATTAGCTGAATCTAGATATCACGCAAAACAGGTTTCAAACACAAGTTCAAAGGTAATTTCTGAGGGTAATCCTTTTTGGATTAAGATGATTGAGTCAATAACGAATTATAGAAAAATAAAACTGGAAGGGTCAGTTTATAATTATTATGAACAAATGTCTATTTTTCTAAAAGAAACACCTTATACAAAAGCTTTTGATCATTGTGTAAATAAAATGAATGAAATTAAATTAAAAAACAACAACACAAATAAACCAGTAATAAGTGTAATAATACCATTTTATAATAGAATTAACATGACTATAAGGGCAATAAAATCTGTTTTAAATCAAACATACAAAAATTATGAAATAGTTTTAGTAAATGATGGTTCTTCTGAAAATGTTGAAAAGATACAAGAAATAGCAAACAAATATAAAAATATTAATCTAATAAATTTAAAGAACAATAAAGGTGTTGCTAATGCAAGAAATGAGGGTATAAAGGCTTCAACTGGGGAGTATATAGCTTTTTTGGATTCAGATGATGAATTTTTACCAAACAAACTAGAGATTCAAATAAAAGAAATGTTATTAAGAAATGGCAATGTTTGTCATACTTCATATATAAGGAAATCAAATGATAATAAAGTGGTTATTAATAGTGGCTTATATAATGGTATGATTTCAAAAAAATTAATATATAATTGTTTAATAGCAACGCCGACGGTTATGATAAAAAAAGAATTTTTATACAAAAATAATTATTTATTTGATTCCACACTAACCATTGGGGAAGATACTTGCTTTTGGTTAACTATTTTAAAAAATGATTTTCTAATTGGTATTAATAAAGAATTATCTATTGTAAATGTTAATGAAAAAAGTTCTGCTTACGATGATAAAAAACAACTAATTGGTTGTAAGACAATATTAAAATTTCTTCTTAATGATGAATTTTATTCACGTTTTGACAAAGAAATTGCTAAGTTGGCAGAAAGTTATTGTTATTATTCAAACAAGATTAATAATAATATAAATAACGATGTATTTCATGCAAACTCATACTTTGGTAGATTTAAAAATTCGCTTAGAATGGATGGTTTTATCATGACTTTCAAAAAAATTTTAATCAAGCTAAAGAAAAGAATAATTAGGTGATTTATGAAAAAAATAACTATTTTATCATTAACAATGGGATATGGTGGTATTGAAAAATATATATCTCAGCTATGTTGGATGTTATATAAAAATTATGAAATTGAAATAATTAGTACTTTTAAAACTACTGATAAACCAGCGTTTACTTTACCAAAAAAAGTTAAAATAAAATATTTAATAAATGATTCTTTAAGAACTATTTCAATTAAAACAGCTATAAAACAATTTAAATTAATAACTATAGCAAAAGAAATTATAAAAAGAAAGCATTTAGAAAAGAAAGCTAAAATACTTAATATAAAAGAGATAAAAAAATGTTGTTCAGATATTATTATAACAACTAGAAATTATCACCATGATTTAGTATCTAGGTATATAAAAAATAAAAAAATATTATTAATAGCAACAGAGCATAACTATCATCAAAATAATAAAAAATATATTAATGTTTTATGTTCTTCAATGAAAAAATTTAATTATTTAATTGTTCCTACTAAACAATTGTATAATGATTATAAGAATATAATAGGAAATTGTAAGTGTGTTACAATACCAATACCAATAAATGATTTGATTGTTGATAAATCAAGCCTTAAAAATAAAAACATTATTTCTGTTGGTAGATTTTCAGAAGAAAAAGGATTTTTAGATTTAATAGATATTTTTAAAATGGTACATGACAAACTTCCTAAAATAAAACTATATTTAATTGGGGATGGATACCAAAAAAATGAAATTAAGTCCTACATAAATAATAATAATTTAAATGATTTTGTTATAATGCCAGGATTTTTAGATTTAAGTCAACAGAAGAAGTATTATTTAGATAGTTCATTATATGTAATGACTTCTTACACTGAAGCCTACGGAATAGTATTGATTGAATCAATGAAATATGGAGTACCATGCATTGCTTTTGATTGTGCCTCTGGACCTAGAGAACTTATTAATAAAGATATAGGAATTTTAATTAAATCAAGAAATAAAAAAAAGATGGCTAATAAAATAATAGAATTAATGTCAGACAAATCAAAACTTAAAATTTATCAAAAAAATATAGAGAATTATATAAAAACTTTTGATTATGAAAAAATAAGAGATAAGTATTTAGAAATATTAAAGTAAAAGGAGTATAATATGAAAAAAATTAATAATTTTATTAAAAGCAAATATGGACTTGCTGTTTCGTTTATAATTATTTTTATGTTATTATTACTGTTAAACTCTCTTACAATTTGGGCAGCAGATGATTATGCGTTTTATAATAATGTATGGTTAGGTGAAAATGGTTTTAGTTTATTAAGAATATTTGAAAGAAGTAAAATTTTTTATCTTACTTGGACTGGTAGATTTCTATCAACTTTTATTAATTATATATTTTTATATTTTCCAAAAATTATTTTTAATGTGGTAAATGCTGGTATGTATACTAGTTTAATCTATGTTATATATAAAATAGTAAAAAAAGATGAAACTCCTAATGGGTATTTATCAATAACAATATTTTTAGTAACATGGCTATTGGTGCCATCCATCGGACAAGTAATGTTTTGGCAAATTGGATCAGTTATTTACTTATGGATGTTCTTTTTAGTATCATTATTAATATTATTTTATACGAAGTTGGTGAAAAAAGAATCTAAAATAAAAGATAATCTACTTAA
Source organism: uncultured Clostridia bacterium (assembly GCA_947589065.1). Classification (GTDB taxonomy): domain Bacteria; phylum Bacillota; class Clostridia; order TANB77; family CAG-508; genus UMGS1994. The sequence continues at coordinate 2,560 of CANPZM010000038.1, read as the reverse complement.
TATAATATTGATGTTTATTTTAGGAATTGCTGCTGGAAATGGTTTTGAAACTAACTCAATAGTTTTATTAATGTTTCTTTTATTAGTATTATTATATAATAAATTTATAATTAAAAATAAAACTCCAAAATGGAGTATAATGGGATTTATAGGATCATTGATTGGGGCTAGTACAAACTTTTTTTCTCCAGGCAATTCAGTTAGAATGCAGCAAATGGGAAGTTCTGGTAATATTTTTTCTAAAGTTATTTTTGGGGCTGGGCCATGGTTTTACAACGGAATAGTTAGATCAAAAATATTTATTACTTTAACTTTATTGATTTTAATTTATCTTATATATGTTTTATCTAAAAAGAAAAGTATTGATAAAAAAACATTATTTACTACTTTTTCAGTTGCCTTGTTTATAGGGGCTTTAATTATTACAATCGGATTTTTGTTGCCTCCTAATTTAAGTGGTTTTTTAGATTGGTTTTATCCAAATTATATTAAATTTTGGTTTATATTATTAATTTTAGGATTTTTCTTAATTTTAATGGTAGTGACAACAGTTGTTAACTATAAATCATTTTTTAAGGGAACTGATTCCACAACAAATTATTTAACACTAATTTATACATTATCAGGGATTTTAGGAGTAGGTTCATACATAATGACACCAACAGCTTGGCCCAGATCATATATGGGAATGAGTTTAACATTTATTATAGCGATTATTTATGTAGCTCAAAGGATAAAGTTGAAAAACAAATATATTTTTCCGGTAATATTTATAATTATTTCATTAGCTTCAGCAGGGCTTTATTGTTATACCCTTAAAGATGCTTATAATGCAACTAAATGGAATAATAAAACTAAAAATATAATTAAAGAAAATATATCAGCCGATGAAAAAATTATTTATGTTGATACATTTTCCAGCAAAAGTTCTTATAATGGGGCATCAATAGAAAAATGGGTAATACCAATTGAAATAAATGGTGAAATTAATCCTGATTATGAGTGGATAAATAGAAATATAACTAATTACTACTTTAAAGATGCCGATGCTTGGAATAAGGGAAGAAGAATAATAGGAAGATAATGTAATTTTAAAAATTACTATAAAAGGTAATATGAAATAGAGATATAATTTAGGTAGGTGTTAATATGAAAAAAGAAAGTACATTATACGTAGTAATACCTTGTTATAATGAAGAAGAGGTATTACAAGAAACTACAAGAAGATTAAAGGAAAAATTGACTAAGTTAATAAAAAATAAAAAAATATCAAATAAAAGTAAAGTTATGTACGTAAATGATGGGTCAAAAGATAAAACATGGGAAATAATTAAAAATATAAATGAGAATGAAGAACTATTCACTGGAATAACTTTATCAAGAAATAGAGGCCACCAAAATGCTTTACTCGCAGGATTAATGACTGCAAAAAAATATGCGGATGTTGTAATAAGTATGGATGCGGACTTGCAAGATGATATAAACGCAATGGATGCGATGATAGATAAATATAATGATGGTTGTGATATAGTATACGGAGTTAGGTCATCAAGAAAAAAGGATTCATGGTTTAAAAAAACTACGGCACAGGGATTTTATAAGTTCATGAAATTAATGGGAGTAGATGTGGTGTATAATCATGCTGATTATAGATTAACTAGTAAAAGAATTTTAGATAGCTTTGAAAACTTTAAGGAAGTAAATTTGTTTTTAAGAGGAATGTTTCCTCTAGTTGGATATTCATCAGACGTAGTTTACTACGAAAGAAATGAAAGATTTGCTGGTAAATCAAAATATCCATTAAAGAAAATGCTTAATTTTGCTTGGGATGGAATAACTTCTTTTAGTATAAAGCCGATAAGATTAGTACTTAGTTTAGGAGTAGTAATATTTGCAATAAGTCTATTGGTATTATTATATTGCTTAATAATTAAATTATGTGGAAAGGCAGTTGCTGGATGGACGTTTATTGTAGGATCAATTTGGCTTGTTTCTGGAATACAAATGTTATCAATAGGAATAATAGGAGAATATATAGGTAAAATATACAGTGAAACAAAGGCAAGACCAAGATATATTATTTCTGAAAACTTAGAGGATATAAAAAATGAGAAAAATAATTAGTTTATATAAGAAATATGAAGAATTAATTAATTATTTAATAGTAGGTTTTTTAACTACAGTTATTAGTTTAATTAGTTATTATATATGTGTTTTTACTTTTCTAAATCCTAATAATGCAATTGAATTACAAGTTGCTAATGTAATATCTTGGATAATTGGTGTATCATTTGCGTATATTACAAATAGAATATTTGTATTTAAAAGTAAAGACAAAAATATATTAAAAGAAATTATTTCTTTTGTTAGTGCAAGAGTTGTAACTTTATTAACAGATATGTTTATTATGTATTTAATGGTTACTATCATAGGTTTAAATGATAAAATTTCAAAATTAGTAGCCCAGTTAGTTGTTATTATACTTAATTATTTAATAAGTAAACTTTTGGTTTTTAAAAAATAGTAAATGAGAGAAAAATATTATTGGTGACAATTGACA
>CANPZM010000037.1 GCA_947589065.1 uncultured Clostridia bacterium | reverse complement strand
AACCTCCTTATGACATTTTTATAATATCATAAGAAGGTGTATTTTTAAACTTTACACAAAATTTTCTATATACTCAAGTCCGCTTTTGTTCTATTTTATTTAATTTTTTATATATCAAGATTTTTTACATATTTTGCATTTGCTTGTATAAATTCTCTTCTTGGTTCTACGTCGTCTCCCATAAGAAGTGTGAAGATTTCATCTGCTTTAATTGCATCTTCCATTGTTACTTTAATTAATATCCTATTTTCTGGATTCATTGTTGTTTCCCATAGTTGTTCTGGATTCATTTCTCCAAGACCTTTGTATCTTTGTAATCCCAATTGATCTCTTTGTATTCCCTTTTCTTCTAATTCTTTATAACTTCTTTGCAAGTCTTCATCTGTATAACAATAAATATCATCCATTCCCTTTTTTGAAAGTTTATAAAGTGGTGGTTGTGCTAAATATACGTTTCCATTTTCTATTAATGGTCTCATATATCTAAAGAAAAATGTTAATAATAGTGTTCTAATATGTGCTCCATCAACATCAGCATCTGCCATTATTATAACTTTTCCATATCTTATTTTTGTTATATCAAAATCTGCTCCTATTCCTGCTCCAACTGCTATTATTACTGGATTTAATTTATCATTTCCATATATTTTATCTGCTCTTGCTTTTTCAACATTTAACATTTTTCCCCATAAAGGTAAGATTGCTTGATATCTTCTATCTCTTCCCTGTTTTGCACTTCCTCCAGCTGAATCTCCCTCAACTATGTATACTTCACATTCTTCTGGATTTTTACTACTGCAATCTGCCAATTTTCCTGGTAATGTTGTTGTCTCTAATGCAGATTTTCTTCTAACTAATTCTCTTGCTTTTCTTGCTGCTTCTCTTGCTTTTGAAGCACTTACACATTTATCTAAAATTGCTTTTGCAACATTTGGATTTTCTTCTAAAAATTCTGCTAATTTTTCATTTACTAATGATTGTACTGTTCCCGCTACTTCACTATTTCCTAATTTTGTTTTTGTTTGTCCTTCAAATTGTGGTTCTTTTACTTTTACTGATACAACTGCTGTTATTCCTTCTCTTATGTCATCTCCAGTTAAATTATTATCTTTTTCTTTTAAAATATTATGTGCTTTTGCATAATCATTAAATACTTTTGTAAGTGCTCTTTTAAATCCTTCTAAATGTGTTCCACCTTCTACAGTATTTATATTATTAACAAATGAATATATATTTTCTGAATAAGATGTTGTATATTGTACAGCTATTTCTATTGGTAGTTCTCCGTCTTTTTCCATATATATTGGTGTTTGATTTATTTTTTCTTTATTTTTATTTAAATATTCAACAAATGTTTTTAAACCACCTTCAAATAAGAAATCTGATTTTTTTGGTGTCTCTTCTCTAGTGTCTTCAACGATTATGTGTAAACCTTTTGTCAAAAAAGCCATTTCTCTAAATCTGTTTTCTAATACTTCATATTCATAATCTAGTGTTTCAAATATTGTGTTATCTGCTAAAAATCTAACTGTTGTTCCTGTTTTATCAGAATCACCGATTCTTGTTAATGGTTGAATTGTTTTTCCTCTTTCAAATTTCATTTGATATATTCCACCATCTCTTTGTATTGTTACTTCTGTCCATTCTGATAAAGCATTTACTACAGATGCACCAACTCCGTGAAGACCACCAGATACTTTATATCCACTATCTCCACCAAATTTTCCACCAGCGTTTAATTTTGTATATACTGTTTCTGCAGCAGATATTTTAGTTTTTTGATGAATATCAACAGGTATTCCTCTTCCATCATCTTCTACTTTTATTATATTTCCTGGCTCTATCATTATATGTATATTTTTACAATACCCTGCTAAAGCTTCATCTACTGCATTATCAACAATTTCATACACTAAATGATGTAATCCTCTTATTGAAACACTTCCTATATACATTCCTGGTCTTTTTCTTACATGTTCTAATCCTTCTAATACTTGAATTTGATCTGCATTATACTCATGATTGAATTTTTCCATGTTTTCCTCCTTATTTTTATTGTTTTTTAATTTTAGCATTTTCCACATAAAAAATTGAATTATTTTTATTATCAATAGATATTTTATCTGTACATGTTATAAAAACTTGATTATTTTTTATTGCTTTTGTCAAATTAGTTCTTCTGTTTTCATCTAGTTCTGCCATAAAATCATCTAGTAATAATATTGGTTCTTCTTCTACTTCATCACATATTATATTTAATTCTGTTATTTTTAATGATAATACTGCTGTCCTTTGTTGTCCTTGCGAACCATATATACTAATATCTTTATTATTTATCTTTATTTCAAAATCATCTCTATGTATTCCTGTTGAAGTAAATCCTTTTTTTATGTCTATTTCTCTATTTTTTTTTAATTCGTCGTAATATTCTTTTTTATTTGTTCCATTTGTTTTAAAAAATATGCTGATTTCCTCTTCTTCTTTTCCACAATTTGTTATTTCTTTGTGGATATCTTTTATTTTTTCTTCAATTTTATCTATATATATTTTTCTATATTCATATATTTGGCTTGAAAGTTCTGATAATCTTTCATCCCATATATCTAAAATATTTTTTTCTTTATTTTCAAACTTAATTTGTTTTAAATATGCATTTCTCTGTTCTAATGTTTTTAGATATCTATTTAATATATGTATGTAATTTGGTTTTAACTGACTAATCATAATATCTAAAAATTTTCTTCTTTCTGCTGGTCCTTGTTTTATTATATTTATATTGTCTGGATAAAATAATACTATATTTAATTTTCCAATTATATCACTTACTCTTTTTTGCTTTATACCATTTATATAGAAATTCTTTTTTTCAGTAATTTCTAATTTTATCTTTCCTTCTCTATCTTTTCTTTCATATTCTAATTCTATTATTGCCTTTTCTTTTCCTATTTTTATAAGTTCTTGATCTTTGTTTGTCTGAAAAGATTTGCCTAATGCTAATATATAAATTGCTTCTAGTATATTTGTTTTTCCTTGTGCATTATTTCCATATATTAAATTAAAATCTTTTGAAAAGTTAATATCTAAATTATCATAGTTTCGAAAATTTTCTAATTTAATTCTTTTTATGTACATTTTATTCCTTCATTCTTATAGGTAAAATCATATATTTATATTCATCATTTTCTATTGGTGTTATTACACATGGTGAAATATTTGTACCAAATTCTATATATATTTCTTCATCTTCAATAACTTTTAGTGCATCTAAGAAATATCTTGGATTAAAGCCTGCTTCTAAATTTTTTCCTTCTGTTTCAACAATTATTTCTTCTTTTGCATCACCTGTCTGATTTGTACAAGAAATAACAACTTTTCCTATTTCTATAGATATTTTTACTGGATATTTTTTCTCTCTTTCTATAGATGATGATGAAATTAAAATAATTCTTTCAAAGCAGTTTTGAATTATATTTTTATTTACTCTTATTCTTGTTTCCCAATTAGAAGGAATTGCATTATCATATTTTAAGAATTCTCCTTCTAATAATCTTGTTACTATTTTACAATTTTCCATTTCAAATAAAGCTTGATTTTTTGATATTCCTATTTTTACTGTATCAAATGAATCTAAAATTATCTTATTTATTTCATTTAATGTTTTTCCAGGTATTACTGCATTGAAATTTGTTGTATTACTATTTAATATGTTTGTTTTTAAAGCTAATCTATATCCGTCAACTGCAACAACATTTAATTTATTGTTTTTAACTTCAAATAGACATCCTGTAAATATTGGTCTATTCTCTTCATTACTTACTGCAAAAATAGTTTTTCTTATCATATTTTTTAATAGATTTTGTTCTATTTCAATAGAATTATCTATATTTATTTTTGGTAATTCTGGAAATTCATCTGGATTCATTGTTGCTAGTTTATATAATGAACCTTCACATTCTATTTCTAATAGATTATTACTATTTATAGAAATTGTTATTTCTGTGTCTGGTAATTTTCTTATTATCTCACTAAACATTATTGCATTTACAACTGTATTTCCTTGTTCTTGTACATTACATTCTATAATATATTCAATACCTATTTCTAAATCATATGTTGTTAATTTAACTTCTTTTTCATTTGTTTCAATTAATATTCCTTCTAGTACAGGCATTGTTGTTTTAGATGCGACTCCATTTATTACGGAATTAATGCCTTTAAGAAGTTTTTCTTTTTCGCAAATAATTTTCATTTTTTTCTGAACTCCTTTTTTTATAAATTATATAGATATATTTAGTAGTATTAGTATTAGGTGCTGTGGATTATGTGGAAAAGTTTTATTATTCTTTATATCCGTAGAAAAAATGATGTTAATAAATATGTGTATAAAAATATTTTTTTTCCACTTTATTAAAGTTTGATTGTTGATTTGTTGAATATGAACAACAAATTAACAGCTTTTAAACAACTATCTGTTGATATCTAATGTCTCTCTTCCGTAAGAAGAAAAGCATTTATTTTTTAGAAAAAATGTTTTGTAGAACATTCTTTTTTTTTATTTTGATTTTATTTTGATTTTTCAAATTATTTCTTATTTGTAATTATGTTTTTAACACTTTCCACAATTAGTTTGGTATTTGTGTCTTCTTTTATTTCTTTTTCTATTTTTTTAAAAGCATGCATTACTGTTGTATGATCTCTTCCTCCAAAATCATTACCTATTCTAGGAAAAGACATTTGTCCAACTGTTCTGCAAAGATACATAGCAATTTGTCTTGGATATGTAATGTCATTTGATTTTTTTGAAGAAATTAAATCTCTTTTATCTATTTTAAAATAGTTAGAAACAATTTCTTGAATATAGTCTGCGGAAATAATATTTTCTTTTTTTAATGTAACATCATTAATAGCTTTTTCTACTACTTCTCTAGTTATTGGACTGTGTGTTAATGATGTATAAGCCAATATTTTGTTTAAGACACCTTCTAATTCTCTAACATTTGAATCAATTCTTGTTGCTATTAGTGATAAATATTCATCATCTATTAAAATATCTTCTAATTGAATTTTCTTTCTTAATATAGCTAATCTCATTTCATAATCTGGCATTGATATATCAGCTAATATTCCCCATTCAAATCTTGATTTTAATCTTTCTTCTAGTAATGCCATATCTCTTGGCGGTTTATCACTTGAAAGAATTATTTGTTTTCCATTTCTATGTAATGTGTCAAAAGTATGGAAAAATTCTTCCTGAGCAGTATTTTTACCAGCAAAAAATTGAATATCATCTATTAATAAAATATCAATATTTCTATATTTATTTCTAAATAATTCATTTTTATAGTTAGCATCTTTTATTGCATTAACTAATTCATTTGTAAATGCTTCTGATGTTACATATAGAACTTTTTTAGTATTATCTCTTTTTAATATTTCATTTCCTACAGCTTGCATTAAATGAGTTTTTCCTAAACCAACTCCTCCATAAATAAATAAAGGATTATACATTGTTGCAGGAGATTCAGCTACAGCAAGTGCTGCTGCATGTGCGAAACGATTATTATTTCCTACAACAAAAGTATCAAATGTATATTTAGGATTTAATGAAGTTTTCCCATATTCTACAGTTGTAGTCAGATTGTCAAAGGAATTTTCATAGTTATTTTCATTATTATTTATTGATGTATCTGTAGAATCTATTATTTCTAATTGCCAAGATTTGTTGGTTAGAAAATTAAAAGTATTTATTATTAAGTCATAATATCTTCCTTTTATTGCATCTGTTTGCATGGAATTAGATGTTATTAATTCTATTTTATTATCATATATGTTCCTTATTTCTAGGTTTTTTATCCATGTTGTATATGATATATTTGTCATTTCGTTTTTTAATAAATCTTTTGCTTGCTTTAAAAGTTCATTTTTATCTAACAATGAAAAAACCTCCTTAAAGAATTGATAATTTTGTAATTATAATTTTTTAAAATTTACTGTTATTCTTATTTGCGTAGTATTATAACCCAATTATCATATCATTTCATATAATATCAATTTATTTTTCAATAGTCAATAATAAAATAATGAAAAATATAAATAACTTAGGGAAGTCTTGACTTTTTATATTATTTTGTTGTATAATTTAAATTACTTTTGAAAATAAGAATAAAATTTTTATTATATATACGGGAGGTGCAATATGAAAAGAACATTTCAACCTAAAAAAAGACAACAACAAAAAGAACATGGTTTTATGAAAAGAATGAAAACAAAAGCAGGTAGAAACGTGCTAAAAGCAAGAAGAGCAAAAGGAAGAAAAGTAATAAGTGCATAAATAAATAGGGGGCGATAACGCCCTTTTTTGCGGAAATTCGTATATATAGGAAGAGATATGAAAAAAACAGAAATAATAAAGAAAAATTACGAATTTAGATATTTCTTTAAAAAAGGAGAATATGTTTCTGGCAAATTATTAGAAATTTTTATTTTTGAAAATAAATTAGATAAAAATAAAATTGGTATAATAGTGAGCCGAAAAGTAGGGAAAAGTGTTGTTCGTAATAAAATAAAAAGATATATTAGAGCGGCATATGCGGAAATAGAGGATAAGTTAATAAAAAATTATAATATATTATTAATTTGGAAAAAAAAGACTGATGTAGAAAGAGCAAATTTTTTTGACATAAAGAAAGACATGATTTGTATTTTAAAGAATGCAAAGGCTTTGGATGAAGATTAATGAGAAAAATAGCAATTTTTTTAATAAAAGTTTATAAAAAATGTTTGTCACCAATTTTTAGTTTCTTTGGTGTACATTGCAAATATTATCCAACGTGTTCGGAATATGCTATTCAGGCAATAGAAAAATATGGCTTTTTTAAAGGAAGCTATTTAGGTATAAAAAGAATTTTAAGATGTAATCCTTTTTCAAAAGGGGGTTATGATCCACTAAAATAATGGAGGGAAGATGGGAGCTTTAATAAGTGGCTTAGCTAGCATTTTTGGTTATTTATTAAATTTTATTTATAATATTGTAAAGAATTATGGATTAGCAATAATCATTTTTAATGTTGTTGTACAAATAATTTTATTGCCATTTTCAATAAAGCAACAGAAGACGTTAATAAAAAATAATAAAATTCAAGAAAAATTAAAAGAATTAAGGGATAAATATAAAAACGATGAAGTTAGATTAGGACAAGAAACAATAGATCTATATAAAAGTGAGAAAATGAGTCCTTTTAGTGGTTGTTTAATTTCAATTATGCAATTTATTTTATTTATTTCTATTTTTTATTTAGTAAGACAACCATTAACATATATGAAAAAAATAGATTCTGAACAAATTAATAGCCTTATAGAAAAGTATCAAATTTCTCAACAATCTAATTATAAAGAGATTGATATTATAAGAGAAGCAAAAAATAATAATGACGAATCTGTTGATATAGAAATGAATTTTTTAGGAATAGATTTAAGTAATGTACCATCAAGAAATTGGGGTGATTTTACTGTTTATATAATTCCTGGTTTGTATGTTATTTCTTCAATAATTTCTACGAAAATGTTAACTAATAAGAAAAAGAAGAAAGATGAAAATAAAGTTATTGAAGCAAATGTTAATGAAAAGGCAATGGTTGAAAAAGACGATGATGATGAATTAGAAGCAATGGAAGCAATGAATAAACAAATGTCAATAATGATACCAATAATGGCTGTGTCTGTTGCTTTGATAGCACCTCTAGGTTTAGCATTGTACTGGTTAATAAATAATGTTTTTACAACAATTCAAAGATTAGTTCTAAATAAATTTTTTATTAAAGAAGAATAGATAATAGAAAGGAAGAGTATAATGGCTAATATATATGAAGGAAGAACTACTAATGAAGCAATTGAGAAAGGACTAAAAGATTTGGGATTGACAAGAAGACAAGTCGAAATTAAGGTTTTAGAAGATGAAGATAAAAGAAGTTTTTTTAGTATTCTAACACCAAGAGTAGTGAAAGTTGAGTTAATTGTTAAAGAAAATGTAAAGAATGAAGAAAATAAGAAAGTTGTAAAAAAAGAAAAAGTTGAGATTTCAGAAGAAACAGAAAAAATGGCAGAAGAAAAGATTAGAACTTTTTTAGATGCTTTTATTTCAAGTTTACCATCACAAGACTTAAAATATGAAATAAAAAATGAAAAATATGATATCCTTATTAATATTGATGGAGCAGATACGGGATACTTGATTGGATATAGAGGTGCTGTTTTAAATGCTTTGCAAGTATTAATAAATACTATTGCAAATAAAGATTCAAATGAAAGAGTTAGAGTTTTACTTAATATTGGAGGATATAAAGAAAAAAGAGAAAAAGATTTGGAAGACCTTGCAGAAAAAATCGCAGGAACAGTTATTAGAAAAAGAAAATCTATTACACTTGAACCTATGACTTCATATGAAAGAAAGATTATACATTCAAAATTACAAGAAAATTCAAAGGTTGATACTCATAGTATTGGAGAAGAACCTAATAGAAGAATAGTAGTTTCTTTAAAAAAATAAAATTTGTAAGGCACTTTATATAGTGCCTTTTTTTATATAACAGGAAAGTTCTTTCCTATTATATAAAAAATTAACATTGCACAGAAAAATTTTAATAAATATAGATGAAAAAAGGAGATAAAATGTCTACAATTGTTGCAATATCTACTGCACCAGGAATAGGTGGTATTGGAATTATTAGAATGAGCGGTGCAGAAAGTTTTAATATTTTAGATAAAATTTTTAAACCTATTAATTATAGTAATGATATAAAAGGCTATAGTATGAAATATGGTAAAATTATGGATAATAATGTTGTTGTTGATGAAGTTCTTGTATCATATTTCGTTGCACCAAAAAGCTATACAACAGAAAATATGTGTGAAATAAATTCCCATGGTGGTATTGTAATAATGAAACAAATTTTAGAATTGTGTATAAAGAATGGTGCACAACTTGCTGAACCAGGAGAGTTTACGAAAAGAGCTTTTTTAAATGGTAGAATAGATTTAACTCAAGCAGAAGCTGTAATTGATGTAATAAATAGTAAAACGGATAAAGAGGCCAAAGCTTCTATAAATCAATTAGAAGGTAATTTATCAAAAAAAATAACTGAAATTAGGAAAGACTTAATAGAAGGAATGGCTAATATAGAAGTTTCCATTGATTATCCAGAATATGATGTTGAAGAAGTAACAAATAAAGAAATATTGAAGATTTTGGAAAAAAATTATTTAAGATTGCAGAAATTAGAAGATAGTTTTACTAATGGCAAAATTTTAAGAGAGGGAGTAAAAACAGCAATTATTGGAAGACCAAATGCAGGAAAATCCTCATTATTAAATTTATTATTAAATGAAGAAAGGGCAATTGTAACTGAAATTGAAGGTACAACTAGAGATACTATAGAAGAATTTATTTCATTACAAGGAATACCGTTTAAGATAATTGATACTGCAGGAATTAGAGAAACTGAAGATTTAGTAGAAAAAATAGGAGTAAAAAAATCAATAGATATTGCACAAAATTGTGATTTAATTATTGCTATTTTTGATATTTCTAGACCAATTAATGATGAAGATAAAAAAATATTAGATGTTTTAAAAAATAAAGAAGCAATAATAGTTCTAAATAAAATTGATTTAACTACGGAATGCAAGGATAGGAAAGTTTTTCAAAAAACAAATAAGACTATTGTAGAACTATCTACAAAGACAAATGAGGGATTAGATAATTTACTTTCAATAATGATACAAAAAGTGTCAAATGCTGAGATACAACAAGATGGAGAATTATTAGCTATAAATATGAGACATAAATCATTGATTTTGAAAGCAGAAGAGGCATTGAAAAAGGCAATTGAAACAATAAAAGATGGTATGCCTGTTGATATTATTGCTATATATATTAAAGATATTTTAGAAGAATTGGGAAAAATAACTGGAGAAACAGTTACAGATGATATTATTAAAGAAATTTTTTCAAGATTTTGCTTAGGAAAATAGAAGGAGAAATATATGAGTTTTTTTGCGGGAAAATATGATATTGCAGTTATTGGAGCAGGACATGCTGGTTGTGAGGCAGCTCTAGCTGCTGCAAGGCTAGGATTAAAGACATTGATATTTTCAATTACATTGGAATGTGTGGCAAATATGCCATGTAATCCACATATTGGTGGAACCTCAAAGGGGCATTTAGTTAGAGAAATAGATGCTCTTGGTGGTGAGATGGGAAAAAATATTGATAAATCTATGATTCAAGTTAAAATGTTAAATACTTCTAAAGGACCTGCAGTACATTCATTGCGTGCACAAGCTGATAGAAAAAAATATCAGATGGAAATGAAACATACATTAGAAAAACAAGAAAATTTATTCTTAAAGCAGGGAGAAATTGTAGATATCAAAGTTGAAAATGGAAAAATAAAATCAGTTGAAACAGATATGGGTGCAATATATGGTGTAGATAGTGTTATTTTGGCAACAGGTACTTATTTAAAAGGAAAAATATTTGTTGGTGAATATTCTTGTGATAGTGGACCAGATGGGGTTTTTCCAGCAAATAAGCTTTCTGAAGTATTAAAAAAGTTAGGTATTAATATTGTAAGATTTAAAACAGGTACACCGGCAAGGATAAATAGAAAAAGTATTGATTTTACAAAAATGGAAAAACAAGATGGCGATGATGATTTACCAGCATTTTCTTTTGAAGATAGAATAGAAAATTTTGATCAAGAACCTTGTTTTTTGACATATACGAATGAAAAGACACATGAAATAATTAGAGAAAATTTGCATAGATCACCATTGTATGCTGGAAAAATCGAAGGAATTGGACCTAGATATTGCCCTTCTATTGAAGATAAAGTTGTTAGATTTGCAGATAAAGAAAGACATCAAATCTTTGTTGAACCACTTGGAAAAGACACAGAGGAAATGTATATTCAAGGAATGAGTTCGTCATTACCCGAAGATGTTCAAATTGCAATGTATAGAACATTACCAGGATTAGAAAATTGTGAATTTACAAGACCTGCATATGCAATTGAATATGATTGTATAGAACCTTCTCAATTAAAGAGTTCCCTAGAGCTAAAAAGTATCGAAGGTATGTTTTTTGCTGGACAAATAAATGGAACTTCTGGATATGAGGAAGCTGCTGCCCAGGGAATAATTGCAGGTATAAATGCAGCTCAGAAAATTCTTGGAAAGGACCCAGTTATATTAGATAGATCAGATGCTTATATTGGTGTTCTAATTGATGATATTGTCACTAAAAGCACAAATGAGCCATATAGGATGATGACATCAAGAGCTGAATATAGATTACTTTTACGTCAGGATAATGCAGATATGAGATTAACGGAAATAGGTTATAAAGTTGGGCTAATTTCTAAGGAAAGATATAATAAATTTTTAGAAAAGAAAAGTAAAATAGAGGATGAAAAGAGAAGAGTAGAGGAAAAAATTATTAAACCTACTGATAAGGTTAATGAATTTCTTAAAAAGAATAATTCATCTCCTATAAATGGAGGAGTTAAGCTATCTGAGTTGATGAAAAGAACCGAATTGACATATGATATTTTAAAGGAAATAGATGAAGGTAGACCAATATTAAATAAAGAAATTGTTGAAGAAGTTGAAATTATGGTAAAATATGAAGGTTACATAAAAATGCAAGAGGAGCAGGTGCAAAATTTCAAGAAACTTGAAAGGAAAATTTTACCAAAAGACATTGATTATGAAAATATAAAAGGTTTAAGACTTGAAGCTAGACAAAAATTAAATAAAATTAAGCCATATTCTATTGGACAAGCATCAAGAATATCAGGTGTTTCTCCAGCAGATATATCTGTTCTTTTAGTATATCTTGAGCAAAAAAAGCATAATGAATAGAAAGGATTTTTTAGTAGATGGATAAGGAAAATTTTATTAAGATTATGAAGCAAAAGTTAAAAGAAAATAAAATTGATTTAACTGATAAACAGATAGAATTATTTTATTTATATTTAATGACTTTAAATGATTGGAATACAAAAATTAATTTGACTGCAATTAAAAATGAAAAAGATATTATTGTTAAACATTTTATTGATTCAATTGCTTTTAAGGATAAAATAGAAGGAAATAGAATTATTGATATCGGCTCAGGCGCTGGATTTCCAGGAATTCCATTAAAAATATTAATGCCTGAAAAAGATATTACATTAATAGATTCTGTTAATAAAAAAGTAATGTTTATGAATAATGTGATACAATTATTGGATTTAAAAAAAATAGAATCTCTTCATGTTAGAGCTGAAGATTTAGCATATGATAAAAATTATAGAGAAAAATATGATATTGCTGTTTCAAGGGCGGTTGCTAATATGTCCACTTTAGTTGAATACATGTTACCTTTTGTAAAAATTGGTGGTAAATGTATTTGTTTAAAGGGACCAAATTGTAATAACGAAATTGAAGATTCAAAAAAGGCAATTAAAATTTTGGGTGGAAAAATTGAAGAAATAATACCATATCAGGTAGAAGATAATGAAAGATTTTTAGTAATAATTAAAAAAGTTTTATCCACCGAACAAACATACCCAAGAAAACAAGGTAAACCTTTAAAAGAGCCTATAAAATAAGAATAAAAATTTATTGTTCCACAGGTAACCTGTTGATAACCTGTGGAAATCTTTTTGTCAAAATTAAAATTTTTGCAAATTATTTTAAAAGAAAAATATAAAAAATGTAAAAAAAAATAGAAATTTATTGACAGGAGATTATAATTTTTATATTATTATATAGAAAGAATGGAGGGATATAATTGGGAAAAATAATTGCAATTGCAAATCAAAAAGGAGGAGTCGGAAAGACTACAACCGCAGTTAATTTGTGCACTATACTTGCAAAAAAGAATAAAAAAATTATCCTTTTGGATGCCGATCCACAAGGAAATGCAACAAGTGGATTGGGACAGGATAAAGATGTAGATAAATCTTTATATGATGTTTTAGTCAATGAAGAAGCAATAGAGAATACATTAAAAGATACTGTAGAGAAAAATCTCAAATTATGTCCATCAAATATGAACCTTGCAGGGGCTGAGGTTGAGCTAGTTGCACAAATTTCTAGAGAACATAGATTAAAAGAACAAGTAGATAAAATTAAAGATAAGTTCGATTTTATTTTTATTGATTGTCCACCATCTCTTGGATTAATAACTTTAAACGCATTTACAGCAGCTGATTCAGTATTAATACCAGTACAATGCGAATATTATGCATTAGAAGGTCTTGGTCAGTTAATTAATACAATAAATTTAGTTAAAAAGCATTTAAATAAATCTTTAGAAATTGAAGGTGCTGTTTTAACGATGTATGATATAAGAACGAATTTATCAAATCAAGTTGTAAAAGAAGTTAAAAAATACTTTGATGATAAAGTTTATAAAACAGTAATACCAAGGAATGTAAGACTTAGTGAGGCTCCAAGCTATGGAATGCCTATAACAATTTATGATCCAAAATCAAAAGGTGCAAAATGCTATGAAAAACTTGCTAAAGAGTTTTTAAAAGCAGAAGAAAATAAAGAAAAAGCTAAACATATGAAATAGGAGGTAAAAAAATGGCTAAAAAAACAGGGTTAGGAAAAGGTTTAGATGCATTATTTGTAAATAATATATCAGAAGATTTATCAGAAAATGAAGTTGTTCATAATTTGAAATTATCAGAGGTTGAACCTAATAGAGAACAACCTAGAAGGAATTTTGATGAAGAGTCTTTAGATGAATTAGCACAATCAATTAAAAGATATGGTGTAATCCAACCAATTATTGTAACACAAGAAGGAGATTACTATAAAATTGTCGCAGGAGAAAGAAGATGGAGAGCTTCTAAAAAGGCTGGATTAACTGAAATACCAGCTATTATAAGAGAAAATGATGAACAAAGAAATAAGGAAATTGCGTTAATTGAAAATATTCAACGTGAGGATTTAAATCCAATTGAAAAGGCTAGAGGAATAAAAATTTTAATGGATCAGTATAGTCTAACACAACAGCAAGTAGCTGAAATTCTAGGTAAAGGAAGAAGTACAGTTACAAATACTTTACGTATTTTAAATTTAGATGATAGAGTTATAGATTTAGCTTTACAAGGAAAATTAACAGAAGGACATTGCAAAGCATTATTAGGCTTTGATAACCCTGATAAACAGTATGATATGGCACTATATATGATTGAATCTGGAGATAGTGTTAGAGAAGCTGAAAAGAAGACAAAATCTAGAAAGGCAATGCCAAAAAAGAATGAAAAGTATGAAGCAATATATAGAGATATAGAGAATACTTTTCAAGATTTTTTTGGAACGCGAGTTAAATTAAATGCAGGACAAAGAAAAGGAAAAATTATTATAGAATATGCATCAAATGATGATTTAGAGCGTATTTTAGACTTATTAAAATAAAATTTATATAAGTAATGTTTAAAAAATTCATATTTCGCCCATAATAACAATACAAAACTTTTTAATTGTTTCTAGGAAGGATGTAAAATAGATGAATAATATTACAATTATGCTATTAATTTTTACAATAGTTATATTATTAATTATGATGATAATATTGCTTATAAAGATTAGAAAAATCGAAAAAAAATATCAAAATTTTATTTCTAAATTTGATAATAAAAAGAGTATTGAAGAAACTTTAGAAGGTTATTTTCAAGTTGTTAATAGAGTTAATGAAGAGAATAATATAATCAAGTCAAATTATGTAAACTTAGAACGCAAAGTCGCAGGATGTGTACAAAAGATAGGAATTGTGCGTTATAACGCATTTGACGATGTTGGCAGTAATTTAAGTTTTGCATTAGCAATTTTGAATGATGAAGATAATGGCGTCGTTATAAATTCTATTTATGGTAGAACTTCAAGCAATATATATGCTAAATCTATAGAAAATGGTACTTCTAAATATGTTTTATCTGAAGAGGAAATTGAAGCTGTTACAAAGGCAAAAAACGAATAAATTGTTCAAAAATTATTGACAATTAAATAATTGCATGTTAAACTATTTATTGTCCGATGTGGAGAGGTGGTCGAGTTGGTTTATGGCACCAGTCTTGAAAATTGGCGTAGGTGAATAGCCTACCGTGGGTTCGAATCCCACCCTCTCCGCCAATAATAGCTTTATATAGCTATTATTTTTTTGTAATAAACCTGGATTAAAGCAGCACTGTGATAATTGTGTTTATTTTAATTTTATTATGAAAGTATTTATAAGAAATTTTAAATATTTTTTTAATGAATATAAAATATTAGATTAAATTCTTGACTGTTAATATCATCTATATTATAATATGTATCAGTTCATGGAGAATTACCCAAGTGGCTGAAGGGGACAGTTTGCTAAACTGTTAGGGTTCGTTTAGGGCCGCGAGGGTTCAAATCCCTCATTCTCCGCCAAAAATAAAGCGAAAGCTTTATTTTTTTGCGAAAAAGCTCAAAATGTCTTTTTTTATTCTTTATGGATAAAAGTATATTTGCTGAAAATAAAAATGGCTAAAAAACGAAAATAAAGGCTATTTTTTTTTTATATAATTTTTTAACTTATCATAGATAAATTAATAAAATTGTATAAATAAAGGATAAAGATAAAATAGGGAAGTAATAAATTAAAATAAATAATAAAAAAATAATTAAAAAAAATAATAAGTAAAAATAAATAAATAATTAAAAAAATAATAAGTAAAAAAATAATTAAATAATAAATAATAATAAATAATAATAAATAATTAAAAAAAATAAATATTAAAAATATTAAATAAATGATTATTAAAAAAAAATAATATTTAAAATTAAAAATAATAATTATTTTTTTAGCTAAATAAATTAGATAGAAATTATAAAATAATTTTATAAATTTGGAAGTAAAAATGTGAAAAAAATTTTTATAAAAAATAAATAATTAACAAATATTTGTTCTAAAATAAAAAATATCTAGTAAGACAATTTTATAATTAATTTTTTTTATTATTAAAAAAGTGAATATGATTTTCTGAATTTAGTATACATAAATTATGAAAATTTTTTAAAGAAAAAAAATGAAAGTAATGATAATTTAAGAAAAGAAATGATAAAAAAATATTGAGAAAAAATTTATAAAATTCTTAGGAGAAAAAACGATGATAAATAAATTATGTATACTAAAGAAATAACGAAATAATGAGTTTGATTTTTGAAAAATAAATTTGAAATTTTCATTAAAATAATAAAATTTAATCTTAATTTTGATTTTTTTATGTTTTAAATTTTGAAATTTGAATTTTAAAAGTGCATGAAATAAGGCGTTTGGAAAAATAAGTACTTGCTTTCTGGGCAAGTGGAAAATAAGCTAAAATGTATTAAGCCAAAATGAATTTATATTTTTAGTGTGATTTGATTATTATACAAGACGTATTTATGTAAAGTAAAAATGTTAGAAATTGATTTGAAAATTAGAGCAAATTTATAAGTTTATAAATAAAAATTGAACAAAAATAAATCATTTATTGGACAAAGATTTTTTAGATTAAAATAAAATATGAAATATTATAAAATGTGAATAAAAAATTTATAAAAAAAAGAATAATAAAAAATTTAAAACAAAAAAATAGAATTTTAAAAATTGATAAGAAAAAATGTTTGTTAAAAATAGTAATAATAAAATTATTTTTTTCATAAAGTGATAAAAAAAATTAGAATATAAAATTATAAAAAATAGAATGATTGATAATAAAAAATTAATTATTAATTCTAAAAAAATAATTTATTTAATAATAAAAAAATAATAAATAAATAATAATAAATAAATTAATTTTTATAATAATTAATTAATTTAATAATTAAAAAAAATAATAATCATTAATAATCAATAATTAAAAAAATAATTAATAATTATAAATAAAAATAAATAAATTATAAAAAAAGAATAAAAAAATAATAATTAAATAATAAAAATAAATAACTAAATAAATTATAAAAATATAAATATTAAATAAATATTAAAAAATTATATTTAAATAATAAAGAATTTTTTAAAAATTAAAAATAATAAATTAAATAATAATTAATTTTTTTTAATTGAATAAATTAGATAATTTTTATAAAGATATTTTATTATTATTTTTTTTTATTAAAAATTAATTCAAAAAATTTGAAAGGAGAAATCTGAAAAAATTTTTTGATAAAAAATAAATAATTAACAAATATTTGTTCTAAAATAAAAATTATCTAGTATGACAATTTTATAATTTAATTTTTATTTTAAAAAAAGATGAATATGATTTTCTGAATTTAGTATACATAAATTATGAAAATTTTTTAAAGAAAAAAATAAAGGCAATGATAATTTAAGAAAAGAAATGAGCAAAAAAATATTAAGAAAGCATTTATAAATTTATAACCTGAAAATGAGATAATGATTAAATTATGTATACTAAGTAAATTATGAAATAATATGTTTATTTTTTTGTATATAACTTTGAATTTTTTATAAAAATAATAAAATTTAAATCAAATGTTGATTTTTTTATGTTTTAAATTTAGAAATCTAATTTTAAAAAGTGCATGAAATAAGGTTTTTGATAATATAAGCACTTGTTTTTCGGGCAAGTGAAAAATATTTTAAATTAATTAAGATAAAAAGAAATTGTACTTTGGGTATAATTAGATTATCCTACGAATCTAATTTATGTAAAGTAAAAATGTGAAAATTTGATTAAAAAAATGGAGTAAAAGTATAACCCAATGATTAAAAATTAATCAAAAAATAAATCAATTTTTGGACAAAAATTTTTAAGATAAAAATAAAATATTAATTATTATAAAATGTGAATTAACTCTTTATAAAAAAAGACTAATAAAAAATTTTAAAAAAGGAAAAATAAAATTTAAAAATTGATAGGAAAAAATGTTTGCTAAAAATATGAATAATGAAAATAAAAAAATAAAAATTTTTTTCATTTTGAATTGGTGAAATAAAAATTTTGAAGATAAAATTATAAAAAATATGAATTAATTAATAACTAAAAATTTTTTAAATTAAATATAATAAAATTAATTTAATTAATAAATTTTAATAATTAGAATATATAAATAAAATTAATTATTAAAAAATAAATAATTAATTAAGAATAATTAAAATTAAATAAATAATAAATTTAATTAATTATAAAAAAATAATTAATTAATAATTAAAATAAGGAAAATTAATTATTAAAAAATATTAAATAATTAATAAAAAATAAGAAAAATAATTATTAAAAATATTAAATTAAAAATTATTAAATAATAAATAATTTTTAAAATTAAAAATAATAATTTAAACAATTATTATTTTTTTGTTTAAATGAATTTGATAAGTTTTATAAAATAATTTTTGAGTATTTTTTTAGGATGAAAAAATAATTTTATAAATTTGGAAGTGCAAATGTGAAAAAAATTTTTTATAAAAAATAAATAATTAACAAATATTTGTTCTAAAATAAAAAATATCTAGTAAGACAATTTTATAATTTAATTTTTATTTTAAAAAAAGATGTATATGATTTTCTAAATTTAGTATACATAAATCATTAAAATCTTATAATGAAAAATAGAAAAGAAGTTATAATTTAAGAGATTAAATTAGTAAAAAAATATATAGATAAAATTTAAAAAATTCAAAAGAGAAAAAAAGAAGAGTGTTTAGTTATGTATACTAAGAAAATTACGAAATAATTAGTTAGAATTTTGAATAATAACTTTGAATTTTTAATCAAAATAATAAAATTTAATCCAAATTTTGATTTTTTTATGTTTTAAATTTTAAAGTATGATTTTTAAAAGTGCATAAAATAAGGCGTTTGGAAAAATAAGTACTTGCTTTCTGGGCAAGTGAAAAATAAGCTAAATTGTATTAAGTAAAAATGAAT
>CANPZM010000036.1 GCA_947589065.1 uncultured Clostridia bacterium | reverse complement strand
AAAACGAAACATGTCGAAATAGTATGAACGAAAATCCTTGACACAAGCAAGTTTTATAATTATATTCTTGTGGAGGAGGATAAAATGAAAAAATTTTATGCAGGTATTGTGCTTAATAAAGATGAACTTATTGAAAGCAACTGTAACCGTATAGAATTAGAATATTACAAAATAGAGAAAAAAGACAAAAAATCAACAAACAAAGTAAACAATGTTTATGGAATTGAAATAGTAAAAAAAGAGTATTTAGGAAATAAAAAGATAAAAGAAAAAAATAATATAAATAATTTAACTAATGATGAAAATGTAATTAATAAATTACTTAATATTCTAAAGATAAATAAAGTAACGCCAATCACTTTAAATGACATAGTTGAAGAAATATTATAAAATACATAAAGCACAAAAATAGAAAGAGAAAATTTTTCAAATTTTCTCTTTTTATATGTTATAATAGAAAAAATTAAAATAAGTGGAAATCTATAAAAATAGTACATAACTAAATTTAAAAAAATATAATAGAAAATTGAAAGGAAATATAAGATGGATTTTTTTGATTCACATGCACATTATAATGATGAACGATTTATAGAAAATAGAAATGAATTAATAAATTATATGTATGAACATGAAATTACAAATATAGTATGTGCAGGCTATAACTTAAAAGCATCACAAGATGCAATCAATTTATCAGAACAATTCCACCATATGTACGCAACTTGTGGAATATCTCCAAATGATTTAGAACAAAATGTGGAAAACGACTTAGAAAAAATCAAAGAACTAGCATTTATGAACAAAAAAGTAGTAGCAATTGGAGAAATTGGTTTAGACTATTATTGGAATAAAGAAAATAAAGAACTTCAAAAGGAAATATTTAAAAAACAAATTGATATAGCAAATGATTTAAACTTGCCAATAGTTATCCATACAAGAGAAGCAGTTATGGATACAATTCAAATATTAAAAGAAAATGAAGTTAAGAAAAAGGGAATTTTTCATTGCTGTCCGCTAAATCAAGAACTAATAAAAGAAGGCCTTAAATTAGGTTTTTACATATCATTCAGTGGAAACATAACTTTCAAAAATGCAAAATCTGCCGAATGCATAAAATTAGTACCAAATGATAGAATTTTGATAGAAACAGATAGCCCATATCTTTCTCCAGAGCCACATAGAGGAGAAACAAATACTTCAGAAAATGTCAAATTTGTAGCACAGAAAATTGCTGAAGTAAAAAATATAAGTATAGAAAATGTAGCACTAATGACAAAGCAAAATGCCAAAAAGATTTATGGAATTAGCTAAAAGTATTGAAAATTACGAATATTCCATGTATAATATTAATGCTAAAAAATAGAAAGGAAGGTCTACCTATATGTTTCAAAAATTAGAAGCTGTTGAAAAAAGGTACGAAGAACTAAATAAATTAATTAGTGATCCAGAAGTTATTTCAAGACAAAACGAATGGAAAGAATTAATGAAAGAACATAGTGACTTAGTTGACATCGTTGAAAAATATAGAGAATATAAGAAAGTAAATCAAGCATTAGAAGAAGCTAAAGAGATGCTAGCAGATAGAGACTTAAAAGAACTTGCAGAAATGCAAATGGAAGAATGCAAAGAAAAGTTACCTAAAATAGAAGAAGAATTAAAAATACTTTTAATTCCTAAAGATAAAGATGATGAAAAAAATATTATATGCGAAATACGTGCAGGAGCTGGAGGAGAAGAAGCAGCATTATTTGCAGGAACTTTATTTAGAATGTATTCTATGTATGCAGAAAGAAAACATTGGAAACTAGAAGTATTAAATGAAAATGCTACAGAACTTGGAGGATATAAAGAAATATCATTCATGATTACTGGAAAAGGTGTTTACAGCAGATTAAAATTTGAAAGTGGAGTACACAGAGTTCAAAGAGTTCCAGATACAGAAAGTAGTGGAAGAATTCATACATCAACAGCTACTGTTGCAGTTTTACCGGTAGTTGAAGACGTAGAAATAGAATTAAATCCAGCTGACATAAGAATGGAAGTATTTAGAGCATCTGGAGCCGGTGGACAACACGTAAATAAAACATCTTCAGCAGTAAGATTAATACATGAACCTACAGGAATTGTTGCAGAATGTCAAACAGAACGTTCACAAGTTCAAAATAGAGAATATGCAATGAGATTATTAAAATCAAGAATTTACGAAATAGAAAAGCAAAAACAAGATGAAGAACTTGCAAATGAAAGAAAGTCACAAGTAGGCGCTGGAGATAGAAGCGAAAAGATTAGAACATACAATTATCCTCAAGGTAGAATAACTGACCATAGAATAGGATTAAGTATTTATCAAATTGAAGACTTTTTAAATGGCAATTTAGACGAAATGATTGATGCTATAACTGCTTATGACAGAGCAGAAAAATTAAAAGGAGAAGATTAAAACAACAAAAAACGATAGGATTTTTAATTTCCTATCGTTTTTAAAATATCAATGTTATAAAATTACTGTTGATCATCATTTTTTATTATTCTACGATATTGAATTAAAGAAAACATACCTAGAACCAAAGCTAATAAAAGAATAAAAGCAAAATTCAAATATGTATCTTCAATACCAGTAGAAGGTAAATCTTCTGTTGCATTTGTTGTATTCATAGTTGTATTATTTTCAGTTCCAGCATAATATACATTTTGTTCAACTTCATTTTCAACATTATTTTGAGTAGCATTTAATGATGTATTATTACCTACAGGTTCATCAACACTATTTGCTTCATTCATTGTGTTTTGAACATTATTTTCATCTGCAACTTCATTAACATCAGTAACAGCATTTTCATCACTAGTATTAGTATCTAAAGTTGAGGCATCATTTTGCGTATTTTGTGGCTCATTAACTTCGTTACCAGTTAGTATTTGAGCAGCAAATGAAAATCGAACAGAAGCCAATATAACCAAAACAGCCAATATTAAAACAACTGCTTTTTTCATATTTTTCATGCAAATTCCTCCTATAAAAATATTATTAATTACTAACATTGTAAGAAAATAAGTAAATAATGTCAATATATAATACTAAAATGTAAATAAAATGAGAAAAATAAGATATTTACAAAAGCTAAAAATTTTTGTATAATGCAAACATAAATTCGTAAAGTTAGGAGATATCAATGAACGAAATAATTGAAGAATTAAATGATAAGCAAAAAGAAGCTGTTTTACACGTAGAAGGTCCATGCTTAGTAATTGCAGGTGCTGGAAGCGGAAAAACAAAAGTACTTACACATAAAATAGCATATTTAATGCATGAAAAAAATGTTAAACCATGGAATATATTAGCCATTACTTTTACAAATAAAGCAGCAAATGAAATGAAAGAAAGAGTTGAATCATTAGTTGGTGAAGTTGCTAAAGATATGTGGATAGGAACATTCCATTCTATTTGTGTAAGAATATTAAGAAGATACATTGATAGAATAGGTTTTTCATCATCATTTATAATTTTTGATACATCTGATCAACGTTCACTAGTAAAACAATGTTTAAAAGAACAAAATATAGATGATAAAATGTTTACAGACAGATCTGTACTATCAGAAATAAGTAATGCAAAAAACGAAATGCTTGAACCAGATATGTATAAAATGAGAACTAACGGAGAATTTCGTAAAGAAACAATTGCACAAATCTATAGTTCATATCAAAAAAAGCTTAAAGAAAATAATGCAATAGATTTTGATGATATTATAAATTATACAATAAAAATATTATCAGAAAATCCAGATGTACTAGAATATTATTCAAATAAATTTGAATATGTTTTAGTAGATGAATATCAAGATACAAACAAGGCACAATTTACATTAGTATCAATACTAGCTGCAAGACATGGAAATATTACAGTTGTAGGAGATAACGACCAAGGAATATATTCTTTTAGAGGTGCTGATATAACAAATATTTTAAATTTTGAAAAAGATTTTCCTGGAACTAAGATTATAAAATTAGAACAAAATTACAGATGTACACAAAATATATTAGATGCAGCAAACTCAGTAATAAAAAACAATGAAACAAAATATGAAAAGAAATTATGGACTGAAAATGGAAAAGGTTGTCTTATAAATGTATATAAAGGTAGAGACGAATATGATGAAGCAAACTTCATCACAGAAAATATAAATAGAATTCGTAGAGAAGAATATATGACATATAGCGATTTTGCAGTATTATACAGAATGAACAGCCAATCACGTAGTATAGAAGATATATTAAGAAGAGAGGACATACCATATAAAATTGTTGGAGGACTTAAATTTTACGAAAGAAAAGAAATTAAAGATATAATAGCTTATTTAAGATTGATACAAAACACATCAGACAATTTAAGCTTAGTTAGAATAATAAACGAACCTAAAAGAGGAATAGGAAAAACAAGTTTAGAAAATATTGAACAAATAGCAAACCAAAACGAAACTTCAATGTATGATGTAATAAAAAGAGCTGACCAATTTGGATTAAACAGAGTATTTGCCAATTCTAGAGAATTCATTTCACAAATAGAAGAACTAAGAAATAAAAAAGAAGAATTAAAAATTTCTGATTTAGTAAAAGAAACTCTAAACAAGACAGGATATACAAGAGCACTAGAAAATGAAAATACAGTTGAAGCAGAAAATAGAATAGAAAACTTAGAAGAATTTTTAACAGTTGCAATAGAATTTGAAGAACAATTAGCCGAAAATACATTAGAAGATTTTTTGGAAGGAATAACATTATCAAGTGATATAGATAATACAGATGATACAGAAGATTCAGTAACATTAATGACCCTTCATAGTGCGAAAGGACTAGAATTCCCATGTGTATTTCTAGTAGGCTTAGAAGAAGGAATCTTCCCTGGATATAAATGCATAGGAGAACCAAAAGAATTAGAAGAAGAAAGACGTTTATGTTACGTAGGAATAACAAGAGCAAAACAACATCTATTTATCAGCTGTGCAAAACAAAGAACAATTTTTGGTTCTACAAGCTATAACCAAGTTTCAAGATTCATAAATGAAATTCCAAAAGAACTATTAGAAGGATATGATGAATCCTTTGAAGAAAACAGCGATACATCATTTGACGACTATAAATATGAATGGAAATATGGAAATAATTCAGTTAATACATATAAAACAACCAATGTTAATGAATATGTATCACCAAAACCACAATTCGCTTTCAAAACAGCAGAAAGCTTTTTAAATAATTTAAACAAAACAAAATCTGACATTGACATAAATATATATAAAGCTGGTCAAAGAGTTTATCATAAAAAATTTGGAGAAGGTAAAATAAACTATGTTGAACCAGAAGGTGATGATGCAAAAGTTGATATTACTTTTGATAAAATCGGGCATAAACGCCTAATGGCAAAATATGCAGGACTTCAAATAATAGATTAAAATTGCTAAAAAAAGGTCTTTTCAAAAAAAATAATTATTGTTATAATTATTTTGTACAAAAAGATGAGGTGATTTTGTTGAATCAAATACTAGACCATAGTGGTCCACAAAAATTAAAAAAACAAAGAAATCCAGCAGAAACTATGAAAATTACAAGAATTTATGCCATAATAATAATGGTTATAGCAATATGTTTTATTGGAAAAGGAGTATATTCATTAGTTTCAAACAATACAGCTCAAAAAGAAATAATAACTGAAGAGCAAAATAAAGATGTTATAATAAAACTATATGCAGATAAAGATATTGTAAATATAAATGTATCTCACTATAGTAATATAGAAGAAATTTCATACCAATGGTATAAAGGAGTAGCAACATTAGACGAAATTCATCAACTATTAGAAGAACAAGAAACCCAAAACAATACTGATAATAATGAAGCAGATGATGAAGAAGGCACTAATGAAACTCAAAAAGTTTATCCATTAATGGACAGTGTGGTAGAAAAAGGAAAAGGTACAAATACTTTAAATTTGCAAAATATAGGAATACCTAAAGGTGAAACGACTATATATATAACAGTAAAAGTTGCAGGAAATAACGAAGTAACAGAATTTGTACAAAATTATTATACAGATGTTGGAGTAGACAGAATTGCACCAAAATTAAATGTATCTTTAAAAGGTAAAAAACTAATTATTAGTGCAACAGATGAAACTCAAATAGCATACATAGCATATTCAATAAATGATGGAAATGAAGAAAAAGTCACCGATACAGGATTAGGAAATAAAATAAATGCAGAAATAGATTTAGATGAAACAAACGATACTAAAGTTAAAATTACAGCGGTAGACCAAGCTGACAATTCACAAATTTATGAAAAAACATATGCAGTATATATAAGTAAACCATCAATTCAATTTATTGCAGAACCAGACTATAGCAAAATAAATGTTACAGCTTCATACAATAAAGGTATAAAAAAAGTAGAATATGTTTTAAATGGAGAAACATATGCAAAAGAATTTGATGAACTTGTATATGATGTTAAATTTGAAGTGCAAACAGTACCAGGACATAATGAAATAACGGTTAGAGCATATACAGACGAGGAACAAGTTTATGCAGAAGAAACTGGTGAATGCACATATAATCCACAATAAAATTAATTAGGTATAAGTACAGTAAAACTGCTAATAAATTATAACTTAGTTCAAATTAGCAAAGAGCGGTGATAAACCGCTCTTTATAGTATAAAAAGAAAGGTGCTAACTAATGCAAGAAGCATATAATTTAATATCATATTTAATAATTTATTCTTTTATTGGATGGATATTAGAATCTACTTATAAATCAATATTACAAAAAAAAATAGTAAATAGTGGATTTTTAGCTGGACCATTTTGCCCAATATATGGCTTTGGCGCATTAATAATGTATATATCGTTAAAAGATTTTACAGATAATATAGTTGTATTATTTTTATTTGGAACAATTGCACTATCAATATTTGAATATATTGTAGGATTATTTTTAGAAATAGTTTTTAAAACTAAATATTGGGACTATTCAAATTATAAATTTAATATCCAAGGAAGAGTTTGCTTAAAAAATTCACTATATTGGGGAATTCTAGGAATAGTATTTATGAGAGTCATACATCCATTTGTTGAAAAGACTATACAAAAAATTCCACACATATATTTAATTGCATTTTTACTAATAGGATCAATATACTTATTAATAGATACAATAACTACAATTGTTAAACTAGTTAGAATCAACATAAAACTTACAGACTTGGAGAATATCGGTGAAGAAATTAAAAATAAAATTGAAGATATTAAAGTTAGAACTGCTATAAACTATACAAATATGAAAAATATCCAAAGGGTACACAGATATCACAGTCTAAGAAAATTTGCAGAAGCTAAAAAATATTTTTCAGCAATTACAACCCTTCATGAAAAGCAACGCGAAAATATAGAAAGATTGGAAAAGAAAATCAAGAGACTACGTAAAGCATTTCCAAGCATGAAATCAGAAAAATTATCTAAATTATTAAATAACGGTAAAAATTCTTGAAAATAAAATGGATTAGGAGTATATATATAATAAGCGGAAAACAAAGGAGAAAAAAATGATACAAGATATCTTTATTATTGATAATACTCAAAGCGTTCAAAATGTATTAAAACAATTATTCAAAGATGACATAGATTATCAATTTAAATCAGTAAAAACAGAAGAATTAAATATTGCATTACAAAACATACCAGATATGATAATAATTGATGAAGATACTATAAATATGGACATTATCGACTTATGCAAAAGTATTAGAGAAAATGAAGATAATAGTATTACACCCATTATTGTTATTTCTTCAAATTGGGAAAAAGAACATAGAATAAAAATACTAGAACAATCAATAGAATACTTTATAATAAAACCAATAGATTGTGAATATTTATATTATACTGTCAAAAATATATTAAGACTATTACAAACAAATAGAAGAGTAAGCCCTTTAACAGGACTACCAGGAAATGTACAAATACAAGCAGAAATAAAGAAAAGGCTATTAAATAAAGAAAAATTTGCAATATTCTATTTTGATTTAGATAATTTTAAAGCATATAATGATATATATGGATTTTCAAATGGAGATGAAATAATAAAATTTACAGCTAAAACAATAGTAAAAAATATTCATAATATGAGTATGGATGATAATTTTATTGGACATATAGGAGGAGATGATTTTTTAGCAATTGTTCAACCATCCGATTATGAACAAATATGTAAAAACATAATTGCAGAATTTGATGAACAAGTTTTAGATTACTATAATCAAGAAGATATAAACAAAGGATATATAGAAGTTGCAAATAGAAGAGGAATAATTGAACAGTTTCCACTAACATCAATATCAATCGGAGTTGTTGAAATTGAGCCAGGAAGATACAGAAATACGCTAGAGATTGGAGAAGTTGGAGCACAAGTTAAGCATCAAGCCAAATCAATTATGGGCAGTACATATATAATTAATAGAAGAAAAAAATAAAAAACTATACAAAAACATGTGAAGTGATAGGAAGAAAGCATACACAAAAAGTCTGCTTTCTTTTTTTTATGTTAAGTTTTTGTTGACAAGTTCGACAAAAACTTACATTGCAGTAAAAATTAACAAATAAAAGAAATTCATATTAAAACTAACCAATGAAAACAAAAGAAAAAAAGAGAAAAAACAAGAATGAAAGAGATAAGTATAGAAATATTAAAAATGAAGCAATTAGATAAAAGTATAAAAACCCTCAAAAAAAGAAATACTAAAATTTATAAATTGCTAAAATTGGCTAAGAGTGGTATAATAAATAATGCGTGACAAAAAAATTAATGAAAAAAAAGGAGTGAAAGTTTATTAGTAAGTGTATAAAATATTATATAAAAAGACTGGGAAAACTTTCTAGTGTTATTATCATTAGTCTTTTAATAATAGCAGTATTCATTTACATTAAATATAAACCATTATATAAAGTTACGTTAAATGGGAAAGTAATTGGATATATAGAAAG
Source organism: uncultured Clostridia bacterium (assembly GCA_947589065.1). Taxonomy (GTDB): domain Bacteria; phylum Bacillota; class Clostridia; order TANB77; family CAG-508; genus UMGS1994. The sequence goes on along the minus strand of CANPZM010000036.1, from coordinate 9,960 downwards.
CAAAGAAAAAATGCAAGAAAAAATACAAAACTTAAAAAGCAACTTAGATGAAAATATTACTGACATAAAAATCAAAGACATGCCAGAATATAATCTAGAATTAGTAAGTGGAGTAGAAAATACCAGTGCAACAGAAGAAAAAATACTTTCTGAAGTTACAGAAAATGCAGAAATTACATGTAAAGTATTTACAATAAAGGTAGACGGAAAAGAAAAGGCATATGTAAAAAATAAATCGGAAGCAGAAAAAATTATAAAAGAAATAAAAGAAAATACAAAATCTGATTTAAAAATAAAATTAGAAATTGAAGAACAAGAAAAAAACAACAAAGAAATAAATGAAGAAAAAACAGATTCACAAATTGCAAAATTAGATGTAAATGCAGAAGTACAAGAAAAAGTTAAAAAATATGAGAAAAAACAAATTGCTGCCAGAGCAGCAGAAAATAGAAGAAAAAAAGCTGAACAAGAAAAGAAAACACAAAGTAGCAGTACAGGACAAAAAGGAGCATCAGCTAAAGTTACATCAAAAGGAATGTTTATGAGACCAATATCAGGAGGTACATTAACATCACCTTATGGAAAAAGAAAATCAGGATTCCATACTGGAATAGATTTATCATCAAAAATAGGTACACCAATTTATGCAGCAGCAAGTGGAACTGTAATATTTGCAGGAGGAAATCCACGTAAAAGCTATGGACTATATATAAAAATAGACCACGGAAATGGATATCAAACACTATACGCACACTGTAGTAAATTATATGTTTCTGAAGGACAAAAAGTTTCCAAAGGAGAAAATATAGGAGCTGTGGGATCAACAGGAAATTCAACAGGACCACATGTTCATTTTGAAATAAAGTATAAAGGAAACAGACAAAATCCACAAAATTATATATAAAAAAGAACCATTCTTAATATTTAACCAATATTAAGAATGGTTTTTTTGGTTATATTATAGGAAAGTTCTCTGTACTTCTTATAATATAAAGTATTCCACAGAAAAATTGTTATACAATTTTTCGCGATAACATTTTTTAGGAGAACAGCATAATTATATAAATAACAAAAAATAGAAAAAGATTCTAAAATGCACTCACTAGTGAGTATATATTTAGTTTAGATAATATACTAAAATATTCATGAGGTGAAGAAAATGCCAGATTTTGTAATTAAGGTAAAAAAGAAGAAAGAATACGAACAATTTACTTGCAGAATAGAATCAGAGCTATTAGAAAATATAAGAAAAATAGTTGCTGAAAACGATTTACCATCAGTAAACGAATTTATTAATGAATGTTTAAAGTTTTCAATAGAAAATCTAACTATAATGGAAGAAACAGATGAATGAATACAAAAGAGATGGTTTTTTAATTATTTACCTAAAATAGATTTATCAATAAAAAAGAAAACAAATATAAAAAACCATTTACTTATTGAAAAAAATCGTAAAATGTATTAAAATAGCATACATGGAAGAAAAAGAAAAAAAAGATATTTTAGGATATCTAGCAAATTTAATATGGTATTTTATTATATTTAGTGTAATAGGTTTAATCGTAGAAACACTATTTGGTTATGCAACAATGGGAAAATTAGAATGTAGAAAAGGCTTTATATATGGACCATTTTGCCCAGTATATGGAGCAGGAGCAGTATTGTGTATAGCACTTTTAGATAGAGTAAAGGAATCAAAATTTAAAGTATTTTTTTATGGTATGATAGCAGGAGCAGTAATAGAATATGTTATAAGTTATATGCTAGAAGCCATATATGGACTTAAATTTTGGGACTATACATATTTACCATATAATTTGAATGGAAGAATATGCGTAAGATATAGCTCATACTGGGGAATATTATCATTAGGATTAATATATTTAGTAAAACCTAATATAGACAAACTAATTAATAAAATTCCAAAGAAAAATATTATAGCAATAATAGCATGTATATTGTTAGTAATAGATGCTATAATTACAGTAGTAGCAATTAATATATATGAAGAAAGAGCTAAAAGAATTTATTATAATGAAGAACCAATGAAAGAAAATGTCATTACAGAGACATTATTTTCAAACGAATACATGAAAAAAACTTTTCCAAATATAAGGCTTATAACAGATGACGGAAAGATTGTATTTATAAGTGAAATAATAAAATAATATTGAATATAAGTTAGTTCTACAAAATACTAACTAAAAAGAGACAGAAAATAAATGAAGTGAACCGCAATTAATACTTCAAAATTCTGTCTCATTTTTATATAATAGGCAAGTTCTACTTTCCTATTATATAAAAAAATTATCCATATATATTAGTAAAAAACAATTTAAAAACAAAATAGTAAAATATAGCATAAATAAAAATTATATGATAAAATAGCAAAAAGCATGTTTAGGAGAAAGTATGAAAATTAATGAAAATATAGTGCTAAAAGAAAAAAATGGAATAAGATACATACAATTTAAACCATTATTAGATTTAAACATAAAAAATGCATATACTCTAAAAAATGATAATTTAATATTTAAAAAACCAGGATATGGACAAAAAGTAAATTTCGACACATATGAAAAATTATGTAATGTAGTAGAAATGAATGGCAAAAATGTTATTATTCCACAAGCCAATCATACAAACAACGTAAAAAACATTGATAGAAAATACACAAATGAAGAACTAGAAAAAATTGATGGATTAATTACTAATAAAAAAGATTTTGTATTAGCAACGACTAATGCAGACTGCATACTATATTTACTATATGATAAAGAAAAAAAGGTCATTGGAAACATACATTCTGGATGGAAAGGTTCATATAAAAGAATTATAGAAAATGCAATAGATGAAATGCAAAAAAATTACGATTGTAATCCAGAAAACATCATAGTATGTATATGTCCATCTATAAGAAAATGTTGCTTTGAAGTAGATAAAGATGTCAGAGATATGTTTTATGAAAAGTTTTTATTTATTCCCAATATTGATACATATATAGAAAAAAATGAAGAGAAAAATAAATTTTTTATAGATACAGTAGGAATAAATAATTATTTAATGGAGCAAAAAGGAATAAAAAAAGAAAACATATATGATTGTGACATTTGTAGTATTTGCAACAAAGAAGATATACACTCATATAGAGCAGAAGGAAAAAACTTTAATTTAGCAACAGCAGTTATAAGTTTATAAATTAGGAGAACTAAATGATAGAAAGTTTTGAAGAATTAGAAAAAGAAATAAAAGATTGCCAAAAATGTAAACTTTGCCATAATAGAAATAATATAGTAATAGAAGATGGAGATAGACAAAGTAAAGTAATGATGATAGGTGAAGGACCAGGTGCAGATGAAGATGAACAAGGAGTCCCTTTTGTGGGAAAAGCAGGAAAATTAATGAATCAAGCTTTTAAAGGAATTGGCTTTGAAAGAGAAAAAATATATATAGCAAATATAGTAAAATGTAGACCACCAATGAACAGAAATCCAGAGCAAGATGAAATAAATGCTTGTATAGATTATCTAAGAACACAGGTCATGCTAGTAAAACCAAAGATAATTGTTTTGCTAGGAAATGTAGCACTTAAAGCTATATTAGGAGAAGAATATTCAATAACAAAAGCAAGAGGGAAATGGATTGAAAAAAAAGGAATCAGATATATGCCGACATTTCATCCAGCAGCACTATTAAGAGACGAACAAAAGAAAATAGATTTTTGGAAAGACTTAAAAGAAGTAAAAAAAGAAATAGAAAAATTATCCTAAAAAAATAGGATAATTTTTTTTATATAATAGGAAAGTAAACATTCCTATTATATCTTAATAATAAATTAAAAACTAATTAAATGAATTTGAATTTAAACAAAATACGACTAAATAGTTGAAAAAAATCCAATTAATTGTTATAAATAATAGTGTAAAAAGGGAGAAATCAAATGAAAAAATATTCTTTAGAAAAATATAAAGAAGAAAAAGAAAAAAAGCAAAAAAATAATAAAAGAATGACCAAAATTACTATTATAACAATTATTGCTATAATAGTACTAATTATATCTGCACTTTATATTGCAAATAAGGAATTTAGAACAACTATAGATAGATATATATTAAGAAAAGAAATATTAGAAGAAGATACAAATAGTATAATAATAGATACAGAAAACTTATCATTAGTACATGCTTATAACAATAAAATAGCAATATACACAGAAGGAAATCTTAATATATATAATTCAGACGCAAAAGAAATTTCAAATATTGAAATAACATTATCAAAACCTATAGCAAGCTCAACAAATAATTATCTTGCAATAGGTGATTTAAGTTCACAAAAAATTTGCTTAGTAAAATCCAATAATCTGATATGGCAAAAAGATATAGAAGGTACTGTATCAAAAATATGTGTAAATAAAAATGGTTATGTTGCAGTTTCAGCAGTAGGAACAACATATAAATCCATAGTAATGCTATACAATCCAGAAGGAGAGTTATTATTTACTAAGTACCTATCAAACTACGTTATGGCAGTAGATTTATCAGACAATAATAAATTACTTGGAATTGCCGAAATAGATAATTCAGGAATAACACCAATAACAAAAATTGAAATGATATCAACAGAATTGGCAAGAACTAATTCAGAAAATGCCACACTTACAACATATACAGCAGAAACAGGAGAAATGCTTACAGGTATTAAATTTCAACATAAAAACAATTTAATATGCTCATTTGATAATTATGTTATTAAAATAACAGAAGAAAAAAATGAAAAAATATATGAAGTAAATGATTTAACAGCATATGTAGATATAAATTGCAAAGACTGTTTTATGCATGTAGATAAAGAATCATCAAGTGTATTTAAATCTGATTATAAACTAAAAATAAATAATGGTTCCGGAAAAGAAAATTCATACATCATTGAAGGAAGCTTACAGTCAGTTACAACTAAAGGTAAAATAATTGCATTAAACCTAGGCAAAAAAATTGAATTCATAAATAAAAATGGAAGATTAATAAAAAGATTTATAAGTAATGAAGAAATAAATGGGATAGTAACTTCAGATAAAATAAGTGCAATAATATATAAAGATAAAATAAATATTATCAATTTATAAAGGAGAATATTTATGGGCTTAGCTCTTGATATAATAATCATTTTAATAATGTTGACATTCATAATTATAGGATACAAAAAAGGGCTAATCAAAGTAGCAGTTAGCTTTTTATCAGTAATAATAGCAATATTAATAACAATTATTTTATATAAGCCAGTATCAAATATGGTAATATCAAAAACTAATATTGATGAAAAAATTAGTGATGCAATATATTCGAAAATAGAAAATATTGATTTTCAAAACATAACAGAAGAAGAGAAAAATAATAATGGAATTTTAGCAATTGCAGAAGAACAAATTAACAGTGCAATAGAAAATTCTGTAACAGATATTGCAAGGACAATATCAAATAACTTAAGCTTAACAATAGTCGAAGGAATTTGCTTTATTGGGTTAATTATATTAATAAGATTAGGATTATTAATACTAAACATATTTGCAGATTTCATAGGAAATTTACCAATCATAAAACAATTTAATAAATCAGGTGGAATTATCTATGGAGTAGTTGAAGGATTTTTTATAATTAATTTATTGTTAGCAATAGCATTTATGCTAAATCCAATTTTCAATGATGGAAAGATTGAAAAGTGCATAAAACAATCTACTTTAGGACAAACAATCTATGAAAATAATTTTATAACTAATTCTATTTTAAAATAATTGAAAAATAGAAAGTGTTCTGTTATAATACAAAATAAATTAGTAGTAGGAGTCGAAAAGTGAGTAGAAAAGAAAGACGAGAGAAAGAAGAAAAAGAAGCAATAGAGCAAAAGAAAAGAGAAAAAAAAATAGCAAAAGAAGCAAAAGAAAACCAAAAAACAAACAATGCTAAAAATAAACAGAAAAAAGAACAAATAAAAAAACAATCCAAATTTGAACCAATTGAAAAAAATGAAGAAGAAGATAAAGATGAAATAGTTATAAAACAGTTAGATGAAATAGAACAATACAATACTCATACAGCAAAAGAAAAGAAAAAAGTGGAAACAAAAAAACAACCCAAAAGCAAAAAAAATAAGTGGCATACCGTAAAAAAAGTTGTTCTATCAATATTAATGTTTTTTATAATAATTATAGAACTTGCAACATTTTCAGCAGGATGCTATGTTATATATCTTGGACATAATTGTGATTGGGATACAAAGCAAATGTTTAAAAAAGGTGTAAAACAAGTTGCACTGGCAATTACAGGACAGACAGAAGCAGACTTAGAAAACCTAGATCCAATATATTGCCTAATACTTGGAATAAGCACAGATGAAGGAACAGAGTTAACTGATACTATAATGGTTGCAGCTTATTATCCTAAGACACAACAAGCATCAATACTTTCAATTCCTAGAGATACATATGTTGGAACAAGTAAAGAACATGCTGGAAGCGGAGCAAAAATAAATGCACAGTATTCATATGGTGGAGCAGAAAGAGTTTTAAAAACAGTCAATACACTAACAGGTCTAGACATAAAAAATTACATTGTTGTTAGAAATGAAGGATTAATACAATTAGTAGATGCAATTGGTGGCGTATGGTACGATGTACCAATAAATATGGATTACGATGATGGCAAGCAGAAACTACACATTCACTTAAAAAGAGGATACCAAAAGCTTAATGGAGACCAAGCAGAAGGATTAGTAAGATTTAGACATAATAATGACTGGACTTCTTATCCTATAGAATATGGCGACAATGATTTAGGAAGAATGAAAACACAAAGAAACTTTATAATAGAAACATTAAAGCAAACTCTTAGAGCAGAAAATATAACACCGTCAAGAATAAATGATTTAATAGAAATAGCATTTAAAAATATAGATACAAATGTAGATTTAAATTATGCATTAAAATATTCACCAGCAATAATAGACTTTGATGTTTCAGCTATTGAAAACGCACATTTACCAGGAAATGCAGAAAACTTTGGACCATATAACACATCATTCTATGTAGCAAGCGAAACGCAAACTAAAAAAATAATAAAACAATTCTTCACATTTAAACAAGAAACATATGAATCTGATGAAGACGAAGGAGCAATTCCATTAAAACCAGAAAATATAAAAATACAAATACTTAATGCATCTGGAGATGAAGAAAAATTCAATAAAATAGTGACAAAATTAGAGAAGGCAGGATATAACATTCAAGAAAAAGGAGATACAACATTTGTAAAAACAACAAGAATAATAAATAGGACTCAGAAAAAAGAAGACGTAACAGCAGAATTAACAAAAACATTAGGTAATGAAAATGTCTTAGAGGGAAAAGATATAAGCGGACCGGACTATACAATTATAGTTGGAGAAGATATATAAGAAATAAAAAAAGGGCTATATATACATAGCCTTTTTTTATATAATAGGAAGGTTCTCTGAACTTCCTATTATATAAAGCATTACACAGAAAAATTGTTATACAATTTTTCTGTGGATGAACAAAGACGCGGACTTTAAAATATCATAAATAGCAAAAATGTTAATAATGTCCGCTTTTGTTCTATAATTTGCTCTTTTTATAATTCTTTATTTTGATTATCTTTTAAAACTTTCCTGATTCGTAAGAAAACTAAAAACAATACAAATAATCCTATACCAACATAAACGAATATAAAAACAGTATTTTTAGCTTCAATAACATCATTCCCTGCAATTAAATCAGTAGTATAACGCAACCCCTCAACATCATATGTTATAGAACCTACAACATCTCCCTTTGAAATAGGAGCAACTAAATTTTCATTTAACACAATTTGTGGTTCTAAATTAGAATCTTTATTGTCAATACTTACAAAAGTATTAACATCATCACTAATCAATAATTCTAAATTTTTTGTATCTTTGGTACCATTTTCAATTTGAACAGTTTGAACAACTGAATTAGCAGAATATAATTTTCTAAAAGAAAAATTATTAAAAGCATAATTAAATAATGAAATAGTATCAATATATCTTCCACTTTGTTGAGCACCAGACTTATAAAATTTACTAGCACCAAGCACTACACAAATATATTCAATTCCATTTTTTTCAGCAGATGAAACTAAACAATTTTTAGCAGCACTCGTATAACCAGTTTTAATTCCTGTAGCATACTTGTAATAATAATTATCTGCTCTATTTCTATTATCATAAATCAATAAATTATTAGTATTGCTAAAAGTCCTATTTTTACTAGGATAAACTGAGGTTGCAGGTAAAGTATAACTAGTTTCTTTTACAATTTCTCTAAAAGTTTCGTTTTGCATGCAATATTTAGCAATTAAAGCTAAATCGTAAGCAGTTGAATAATGATCTTTATCATGAACTCCATGAGGATTAACAAAATGAGTATTTTGACAACCAATCTCTTTTGCTTTTTTATTCATTAAATCAGCAAAAGCCTCTTGAGAGCCAGAAATATGTTCTGCCAAAATGACAGCACTTTCATTTGCAGATTTTAACATTAATGCATAAAGTAAATCTTTAACAGAAAGTTCCTCACCAATTTGAATATTTGCAGTAGTATAACCACTAGGAATTGAAGTGATTGCGAACTTACTAGCAGTGGCTTTTTCATCCAAATTACAATTTTCTAAAGCAAGAATAGCGGTTAACATCTTAGTAGTTGAAGCTGGATATTTTTTTTGATAACCATTTTTTTCGTAAACAACTTTACCAGTAGATGTCTCCATAATTAAAACTGCTTCAGAGGTCAAATTTTCACTCATTGATTTAGTATTTTCTGCTAAAGTAACACAAAACGAATTAGAGAGAAGACTACAAACTAGTATAAAAACAAAAAAAGAAAATAGTTTTTTTAGTTTGTTCATGAAAATCTCCTCATAATAATAAAAATATTTTTATATATATTATCTTATTTTTCGACAAAAAACAATAGATTTTTGAAAGGAGTTAAAAGATTGTTAAAAAACATAGAAAAGAAAAAAGTAATAATAATTGCAATTGGAATATTTCTAGGAATTTTTTTAATTGTAAAAATTTTAGATATCTACTATCAATCAGGAAATAACAATATATCAACAGTCTCAAACATAGTAGAAGAAATAGATGAAGACAATGAAGATGAAACAATAATTGTATATATAACCGGAGAAGTAAAAAAAGAAGGAGTAATAGAATTACCATCAGGAAGTAGAATATCAGATGCAATAGATAAAGCAGGTGGGTTAAAAGAAACAGCTAATATAAAACAAGTTAACTTAGCATATGAGCTAGAAGATGGACAAAAAATATATATACCAAATAAAAATGATAAAACCACTGATATTGAAATAATTGACGATGGAGATGATATGATTGTTGATGATAATATGCAAAAGAGCTCTTTAATTAATATAAATAAAGCTAATTCAGAAGAACTACAAAAATTAAAAGGAATAGGTGAAATGTTATCACAGAATATTGTTGAATATAGAGAAGAAAATGGAAAATTTGCAAAAATTGAAGATTTAATGAAAGTTCCAGGAATAGGACAAAACAAATTTGAAAATATAAAAGAAAACATAAAAGTAAAATAAAAATAAAAATGTCGTGAAATACATAGTATTTTCACGACATTTATTCTATAATAGGAAAGTTCTTTCCTATAATATAAAAAATTACATTCCACAGAAAAATTGTTATACAATTTTTCGCGGACGAACAAAGACGCGGACTTTAAAATATTATAAATAGCGAAAATGTTAATAATGTCCGCTTTTGCTCTATATAAAGATTACTCAAAAAACAATATATTTAACAAAAAAATAGCTTGCTAAAATCTAGCAAACTATTAAAATTCTTTGGTTGCGGGGGATAGACTCGAACTATCGACCTTCGGGTTATGAG
>CANPZM010000035.1 GCA_947589065.1 uncultured Clostridia bacterium | reverse complement strand
AAACCTCCTTATGACATTTTTATAATATCATAAGAAGGTGTATTTTTAAACTTTACACAAAATTTTCTATATACTCATTTAATAAAAAACTTTCATTATTGTTAATATTAACTAATTTGTTATTTTTTCTTTTGTTTTGCTCTTTATATTTTCAGAATCTATTATGTTTTTATTTTTTTCTTGTACCTTTAAATTGTCTTTTGCAACAGTCATTAATAATTTCAATCTGTTTGTCTGATTTGATTCACTTGCACCTGGATCATAATCCACTGGTGTAATATTTGCATTTGGATAAGTTTCTCTTATTGTTTTGATTACACCTTTTCCTACAATGTGGTTAGGTAGACAGGCAAAAGGCTGTACACAAACGATATTTGGAATGTCATGTTCGATGTATTCTACCATTTCTGCTGTTAGAAACCATCCTTCACCGGTTTGATTTCCTATTGATAATATATTTTTAACTTTATCTTCTAGATGCCATATATTGCATGGTGGTAAATAATTTTTCTTTGATTGTGATAATGCAATTTTTAAATCTTTTTCAAAGATATCTATTAATTTTATTGCAGTTTTAAATATTGTTGCTTTAGCTTTATCTATTTTTAGTAATTGATTAAATGTAATTTTATGTGTTGCTATAAATTTGATAAATCCCATAAAATCAGGTAATACAACTTCGGCACCTTCTTGTTCAAGAACATTTGCAACAAAATTATTTCCAAATGGGTGATATTTAATTAAAACTTCGCCTACAACTCCAACACGTGGTTTCTTTTTTGATAAATCTAATTCAATTTTCTCAAAATCATTTACCATGTCGTATATACTTTGCTTAAACTGTTTGCTGTTTGATTTCATGACTAATTTTTGGCATTTTTCTAACCATTCTTCATATAGTTTTTGCGTTTCACCTTTATTTATCTCGTATGCTCTGTTTTTCATTAATAATTTTTGTAATAAATCTCCATATGTTACACTCTTTAATAATCTTTCTGCAAGACCTAAAGTAATTTTGAAGCCTGGATTTTTTTCCATACCTACAACATTAAATGAAATAACAGGAACTTGTGAAAATCCAGCATCACGTAATGCTTTTCTAATAAATCCAATATAATTTGTTGCTCTACAGCCTCCACCTGTTTGAGACATTATCAAGGCTGTTTTATTTACATCGTATTCTCCTGATTCTAATGCTTCAATCATTTGACCTGTTGTTAAAATTGATGGATAACAAGCATCGTTATTTACATATTTTAATCCAGTTTCAACGGTATGAGGAGTACATTCTCTTAATAATTTTACATTATATCCACATGCCTTAACAGCTGATTCTATAAGTTCAAAATGAATTGGGGCCATTTGTGGAATTAAAATTGTATAATTTTCTTTCATTGCTTTAGTAAATAAAATTTTATTTTGTTCGTAATTTCCATATGCATTACAATTATTTTCTGAAGATTCTTCTTGCTTTTCTTTTATTTTTTTATTCATACTAGCTAATAATGAACGTATACGAATTCTAACTGCTCCTAGATTGTTGACTTCGTCAATTTTTATTAATGTATACATATTATTATAGCTTTTTAGAATTTCTTCAACTTGATCAGTTGTAACAGCATCAACACCACAACCAAATGAATTTAATTGTATTAATTCAAGGTTATCATGTTTTCCAGTATATTCTGCTGCAGCATAAAGTCTTGCATGAAATACCCATTGATCAACAACTCTTATTGGTCTTTTTGCTTCTGCTTTTTTACTAACACTATCTTCTGATAAAACGCAAAGACCAAGACTTGTAATTAAAGTATCAATACCATGATTTATTTCTGGATCTACATGGTAAGGCCTTCCTACTAAAACAATTCCTTTTAAATTATTTTTTTCCATGTATTCCATTATTTCTGTACCTTTTTTGTCTACATCATCTTTATATCTTTGATATTCTGCCTCAGCTTTATTTGCAGCTTCAATTAATTCTTTTTTTGTAAAGTTATATTCTTTAAATTCTTCTCTTTCCAATATAACTTCTGCTAAGTTTTTAGCTTTAAAAGGTAGAAATGTATTTATAAATTTTATATCTTTTGCTTTTAATTCTTCAACATTATTTTTTAAAACCTCTGAATAAGAGATTACAATTGGGCAATTATAATGATTATCAGCTTTTTCATATTCTTTCCTTGAATAAGGTACACAAGGATAAAATATAGTTTTTATTCCTTTTTGAATAAGACTAATTATGTGTCCATGAGACAATTTTGCTGGATAACATACTGATTCAGAAGGCATTGATTCCATACCTTTTTCATATGTCTTTCTATTACTCTTTTCAGAAATTATAACTCTAAATCCAAGATTTGTTAGGAAGGTAAACCAAAATGGATAATCTTCGTACATGTTTAAAACCCTTGGAATACCTATTGCTCCACGATATGCTTTTTCTTCAGGAAGAGGCTCATATCCAAATAATCTTTCATATTTATATTTATACATATTTGGTAAATTTTTATTTTCTGTTACATTGCCACTACCTTTTTCACAACGGTTACCTGAAATAAAAGATTTACCATTGCTAAATTTATTTATTGTAAGAAGACAGTTATTTTCACATCTTCCACACCTTACCTGAGATGTTTTTATGTCTAAATTATCTAATTCTTCTGATTTTAATATAGTTGAATAATATTCCATATCTAAATTGGATTCAAATTGTTCTTTTGCCAAAAGGGCAACCCCATAAGCACCCATTAAGCCAGCAATATTTGGCCTAATAACATTTTTTCCTACTATTTTTTCAAAACTGCGTAAAACTGCATCATTATAAAAAGTTCCACCTTGTACAACGATATTATTTCCCAATGTATTCATATCACGTACTTTCATGACCTTTTGAATTGCATTTTTTACAACAGAATAAGACAATCCAGCTGAAATATCACCAACACTATAACCTTCTTTTTGAGCCTGTTTTATTTTTGAGTTCATAAATACTGTGCATCTAGAACCTAAGTCAACTGGTGTTTTGGAATCAATAGCAGCTTGAACAAATTCTTCAATAGTTAAACCTAGACTCTTTGAAAAAGTTTCAATAAAAGAACCGCAACCTGAAGAACAAGCTTCATTTAGCATTATATTGTCAATTGCATTATTTTTCATTTTTATGTATTTCATATCTTGACCACCAATATCAATAATACTAGTGACATTAGGAGTAAATTGCTTAGCTGCAGTATAATGTGCAATTGTTTCTATTTCATTTAGGTCTACATTAAGAGCTGTTTGAATTAATTTTTCACCATATCCGGTAACTCCAGCGAATCTAATTTTAGCATTGCTTGGAAGAACTGAATATAATTTTTTTAACATGCTTATAACACTTTTTAATGGATTACCTTTATTGCTTCCATAATCTGAATAAAGAAGATTTTTTTCATTATCCATTAATACGAGTTTTGTAGTAGTTGAGCCGGCATCAATACCAATAAAGCAATCTCCTGAATAGTTATCTAAAGGTTTTGTTTCAATTTTTGCTTTGTTGTGTCTATTTTTGAATTTTTTATATTCATCCTCGTTTTCGAAAAGCGGTTCGATAGGTTGAGTTGTTGTATCTTTAGACTTTTTTAAATTTTTAATTTTTTGCTTTAATTCTTCAGTTGTAAATGGATCAGAGTTTAATGAATCTAATGCTGCACCTTTTGCAACTAAAAGATGAGCATCTTCTGGTATTAAAATTTCATCATCTTTTAAATTAAGAGTTTCAATAAAGCGTTTTCTAAGCTCTGGCAAATAGCTTAATGGACCACCTAAAAAAGCTACTTTTCCACGAATAGGTCTTCCACATGCTAATCCGCTTATAGTTTGATTAACAACTGCTTGAAAGATAGATGCTGCAATATCTTCTTTTCTAGAGCCTTCATTTAATAGAGGTTGTATATCAGTTTTGGCAAAAACACCACATCTTGAGGCAATTGGATATATAACTTTATAATTTTTTGCAAGTTCATTTAATCCAGCAGTATCTGTATTTAATAAAGATGCCATTTGGTCTAAAAATGCACCTGTTCCACCTGCGCAAGTTCCATTCATTCTTTGTTCTATAAATTTATCAAAATATATTATTTTTGCATCTTCACCACCAAGTTCGATAACTACGTCTGTTTGTGGTAAATAATGTTCAACTGCTCTCTTACAAGAAATAACTTCTTGAATAAAAGGAATATCCAAAAATTTTGCTGCGGACATAGCACCTGAACCAGTTAAGGCCATGGTAAAAGAAACATTAGGATAGTCCTTTGATAATTGTTCTAGGCAATTACAAATTGTATTTTTTGTATCTGAGAAATGCCTTGTATAATTTGTATATATGGTTTCCTTTTTATCGTTCATTACTACAATTTTTACAGTTGTAGAACCAACGTCTAATCCTACATGTAATAATTCAGTCATTTGTCAATCTCCTCTCGATATTTATACATAGCTATATTACAACGAAAAGGTATTTTTGTCAATGTAAAAATATTGGCAAAACCTTTAATCCTTAGGTTATAGGAATATTTTTAAAAGAATGAAATAAAATGTTTTAAAAGGAATTTTTATATTGTAAAGCTTTTAATAAATATTGTACGGAAAGTTTCTATTAAATTTATGCATTTAAAGCGATAAATTGCATTTTTGTTGTTATATAAGATGCTAAAGTTTTAGAAAATTTCTTAGTATATAAAAAAGAATTTATAAATGAAAGGAAAGAGATTTATATGAAAAAGTGGTTAATTTGTATTGTGATTTTGTTATTTTGTTTAGTTATAGCTGTAGCAATTTTTAAAAATTCAAATAAAGATCAAAATGATAATAAAATTGAAGAATATGTACCTCAAGAAGAGATAAGTGAAGAGCAAAATAGAACAACTTTGTTAACATTGTATTTTGTTGATCCTAAAACTAAAAAAATAATTCCTGAAGCTAGAAAAATTGATGTAAAAGAATTTACTGATAGTCCCTATGACAAAATAATGAATTTTTTAATTGAAGGAAGTCAATCTAAAGAAATAGGGAAAAGCGTTCCAGATGGAACAAAAATAAATAGTATATCTCTACAAAAAGAAAATTTGGTAATTGATCTAAGTAAAGAATTTATAAAAGGATATGAAGTTGGTTCAAAAGAGCATATGCAAGTAATATATTCTGTTGTAAATACCTTTTTAGAGTTAAAAGAAATAACATCAGTTACGTTTTTAATTGATGGAGAACGCGTAGAAGGAATGGAAGATAGCTTTTTTAAGATAGAAAGTTAATGACGCTTTATTATTTTAATAATTTTTAATATGTCTGATGCTTTATGAAATTGACAAAGAAAATTTTCTACTTCACATAATGAATCCATTGTTTTTTCTATAAATTCACATTGTTTTTTAGACAAATTATTCATAATTTATTATTCCTTTCCATTCTTTAAATAAAATAATGATTAATTTTATTTGAGAGTGATAATGTAAAAAAGCCTGATTTTGCATAATTCATTAATTTATTATATAATATGTAAAGTAACTTAGAAAAGTGAAAAGATTGTATATGGTTAGGAAATAACCTCAAATTAGATATAGCAAATTGTATTATTGAAAGGAATAAGATTAAACATGAAAATTCGCATTAATGAAGATGAAAAACTGGATAGCTTAAATTATAAAGGATTACAGATAATTCAAAAAAAAGACAGTTTTTGTTTTGGAATGGATGCAGTAATTTTAGCCAATTTTGTTGAAGTTTCGAAGAAAAATGCATTGATATGTGATTTGGGTTCAGGAACAGGCATATTAAGTATATTAATTACAGCCAAGAATCAAAATGTAGAAAAGGTATATGGGATTGAAATACAAAAAGAAATGGCCGAAATGTCAGAAAGAAGTGTCTTATTCAATGATTTACAAAATAAAATTCAAATTTTAAATGAAGATTTAGTTGGACTATCAGAAAAAGGTTGGAAAAAGAAGTTTGATATTGTTGTGACAAATCCACCATATAAAAAATATAATACAGGTTTAACTAATGAAAATGTGCAAAAGTTAATTTCTCGACATGAAGTAAAATGTAATTTAGAAAATGTTATTATGGAATCATCCAAAATGCTAAAGGATGAAGGAATATTTTATATGGTACATAGGCCGGAAAGGTTAGTTGATATTTGTGAATTAATGCGTAAATTTAAGATTGAACCTAAGGAGATAAGATTTGTTTATCCAAAACTAAATGAAAATAGTAATTTAATACTCATAAAGGGAACAAAATGTGGAAAACCTTTCTTAAAAATTCAAAAACCGTTAATTGTTTATGAAGAAAAAAATAAATATTCAGATGAAATTTTAAAAATGTATGAGGGAGATATTTCAAAATGAATGGAAAATTATATGTTGTAGCGACTCCAATAGGAAATTTAGAAGACATGACTTATAGGGCAATTACTGTATTGAAAGAAGTTGATTTAATTTTAGCTGAAGATACTAGAAATACAATAAAATTATTAAATCATTTTAATATAAGTAAGCCATTAATTAGTTACTATAAAGAAACAGAATTAATAAAAGCTTCTAATATTGTTAAACAAATGGAACAAGGAAAAAATGTTGCTGTAGTTTCAGATGCTGGAACACCAGGAATATCAGATCCAGGGGAAGTCTTAATTAAAGAAGCTATAAAGTCTGGTATCCAAGTAGTGCCTATACCTGGTGCTTGTGCTGCAATTAATGCTTTAATTGCATCTGGATTAGATACGTCCGAATTTTTATTTATAGGATTTTTATCTACAAAACCTAAAGAAAAAAAGGATAAGCTAGAAGAATTAAAAAATGAAACAAGAACTTTGATTTTTTATGAAGCACCTCATAAAATTTTAAATACATTAGAAATAATGAATGAAATATTAGGTGATAGAAATATATCAATTGGTAGAGAAATGACCAAAATTCACGAACAATTTGTTAGAGGTAAAATCTCTGAAGTGATTGATAATATTGAACTTAAAGGTGAAATGGTAATTATTGTAGAAGGCTCATCAAAGTCTGAAACAGATGTTGCAAGAGAAAAAAGAAATAATATGACACTAGAAGAGCATTATGATTTTTATGCAAGACAAGGATATGAAAAAAAAGATATAATTAAGTTGATTGCAAAAGATAGAGGTGTCAATAAAAATGAAATATATCAACGATTTATTTAAAATTTAATGTAAAATAAAACTAAAGCCCCTTTTGATATTTGAACTATTTACAAGTATCAAAAGGGGTTCTTAATGTATAAAAGTGAGTACAATTAACAATAACGGAGATTTAATTAGTTTAAACATCCGCTATCATTAATAATAAAAATTTATTTACTTAAATTTTTATTAATTTCCTTTAAACATTTTGTACACATTAGTTTCCCATTATATTGTATAGATGGTTTTATTGCGCCACAAAATACGCATCTGTTTTCATATTTTTGTAATATAATACTTGAACCTTCTATAGAAATTTCAATAGGGTCTTTTTGGTCAATATTTAAAGATTTTCTCATTTCCTTAGGTATTACAATTCTTCCTAATTCATCAACACGTCTAACAATCCCTGTTGAAAGTTTCATAGTATCACCTCCATAAAATTAAATAACTATTATAAAAACCATATACATATTATCATAAAAAAAAGAAAAACACAAGATATTTAGAATATTTTTCCAATTTCCGAATAACTTGAAAAAGGGGAATATAATGTTAAACAAAATATGGCCATCGATGATAATTTTATCTATATTATTTGGTATTTTAAACGGAAGAATGATGGAAGTTAATGATGCTATATATGTAAGTTTTAAAGATGCTGTTGAAATGTGCATAAATTTTTTAGGTGTTATGTGTTTTTGGAGTGGAATGGTGAAAATATTGAAGCATACTAAAATATTGGATAAATTTAAAAAAATTTTAAAGCCGGTTGTTAATAAGTTTTTTTGCGATGAAACTGAAAAAGCAAAAGAAATGATTACATTAAATATAGTTTCTAATATAATAGGAATTGGAAATGCAGCTACACCAATGGGAATAAAGGCAATGGAAGAAATGGATAAAAACAACAATTCAAAAAAATTATCCTCTGGAATGAATTTATTTTTATTATTAAATACATTATCAATTCAAGTTATACCAACAACAATAATAAGCATTCGAGCAGCACAAGGTTCTCAAAATTCTGGCAAAATTATTTTACCAGTTTGGATTGTTAGTATAATAACATTAATTATAACAATGCTTATTGGAATAAGAATATTAGGAAAAGAAAAAAATGATGAATGTAGTTGAAAGTTTTATAATTCCAGGGTTAATTTTTATAATAATTTGTGCAAGTCTTAAAGACAAAATAAAGACTTTTGATGTTTTTTCAGAGGGTGTCAAAGAAGGAATGTCAACAGTTATAAATTTATTTCCAACACTACTAGCGTTATTTTTATCAATTAATATGTTAAGAGCATCAGGAATTATAAATTATCTATCAGATATATTTGGTGGAATTTTAGAATTAGTATCAATACCTAAAGAACTTACAAGTTTAGTGTTTTTAAAACCAATTTCTGCAAGTTCTTGTATGGCAATAGCAACAGACATTTTTAATCAATATGGTGTTGATTCAATTTTAGGCTTAATCACTTCCACAATATTAGGAGCCACAGAAACTACTTTATATACATTAGCAATTTATACAGGAGCAATAAAAAAGAAAATCTCAAAAAAACTATTAATTATAGCGATTTTTGGAAATTTTCTTGGAATACTATTATCATCAATAATATGTAAGATTATATTTTAATTAATTTACTTGGATTATCACGACTAGCAACAGTAATAGATATATCCTTTTTAGAAATATTTTTTGTTCCTAATTCGTCATATACAGTTTTTAATGCTAATTCTGGAAAATTATTTTCTTTACTTAAATGACCTAGCATAGCTGTTTTAAATGCATTTTTTGTAAATAATTCACACAAAGTTTTACCAGCTGATTCATTTGAAAGATGACCATTAGGACTTAAAATACGTTGTTTCAATTGGAAAGGATATCTACTGTATTTTAAAATATCAGGATCATAATTAGCTTCTAATAAAATAAAAGATGAATCATTTAAATTAGAGATAAGGCTATTATCAACATGACCAATATCTGTTGCTATACTAATTTTCTTGTCATCATGATAAATGTTAAAACCACAAGGATTGCTAGCATCATGATGTATAGAAAAAGGACGTATTTCTAAATCTTTAATTTTAAAAGAAGAATTATTTTTAAAAATATGCTGATTAGATTCGTTTATTTTATTTTTCTGATTAGGCATTGCACATAAAGTTTCGTAATTACAGTACACAGGAATATTAAATTTTTTTGATAAACTTCCGACATTCATAATATGGTCAGAATGTTCATGTGTGACTAATATTGCATCAATATCTTCTAAAGATACATTAAAAGAAGCAAGAGCATTTGAAATTTTTATTTGACTAACTCCTGCGTCTATTAATATTTTTGTTTCATTTGATTCTATAAATAAACAGTTTCCTGTACTACCACTATATAAACTACAAAAATTAAACATTTTTTACCCCAATAATTATTAGTTAAAAAGTTCTGATTCTTCTGCTTTTTTTCTTTCTATATGAGCACCAAGTTTTCTAAATTTCTCTTCTATATTTTCATAACCCCTATCTATATGATGAAGATTAAATATTTCGGTAACACCATTTGCACTGATACCTGCCATGATTAATGCTGCACCAGCACGTAAATCAGTAGCTGTAACAGGAGCTCCATATAAATATTCCACTCCTTCGAATACAGCAGTTTTTCCTGATGTTGTGATATTTGCTCCCATTTTATTTAGTTCTTGAGTATATTGAAAACGAGAATCCCAAATGCTCTCATTAATGATACTTGTACCTGAAGACATTGATAAACATACACCCATTTGAGATTGCAAATCTGTTGGAAAACCTGGATAAGGAAGAGTTTTTATGTTTGCTTTTGAAGTCCTTTTTGTCCACCAAACTCTAACATGATCACCATTTGCATCTACATTTCCGCCAATTTCTAGTATTTTTGCAATGATAGGCTCTAAATGCTTTGTAATACAGTTATGAATAGTAATATCACCTTTTGAAGCAATTGCAGCAAGCATAAAAGTTCCTGCTTCAATTTGGTCAGGAACGATTGAATAACTAGCGTTTCCTTTTAATTCTTTAACACCATTTATTTTTATGACATCTGTACCGGCACCTCTAATGTCTGCTCCCATTGTATTTAAAAAGTTTGCTAAATCAACAATATGAGGCTCTTTGGCAGCATTATCTATTGTAGTTGTTCCATCAGCTAAGACACTAGCTAGAATGACATTCATGGTTGCCCCAACAGAAACCATATCAAAATAAATAGAGCTGGCTTTTAATTTATCACAAGTTGCTGTAATATTTCCGTTAGCAACTGTAACAGTTGCACCTAATGCTTCGAATCCTTTTATATGTTGGTCTATAGGTCTAGGACCTAAATTACATCCACCAGGAAGACCAACTTGTGCATGACCACAACGACCAAGTAAAGCACCAAGTAAATAATAAGATGCCCTAAATTTTCTAGTAAGCTCTATAGGCGCATTAGATTTAGTTACATTTCTTGAATCAACTTCGATACTATGCGCATTTATCCATTTTATTTTTACGCCTAAATTTGTTAAAATTTCACAATATGTTTTTACATCACTTATGTTAGGCAAATTCTCTATTGTACATACACCATTTATGAGTAAAGTTGCAGGAATTATAGCGACAGCTGCATTTTTGGCTCCACTAATTGTTACATCTCCACGTAAAGGTGTTGGACCAGTTATAACTAATTTTTCCAAACTAATTCCCCCAATAATTTATAAAAAATTAAATAAAAACCATAATTACAAATTAGAATATAACACATCTTGTAATGAAAGACAAGAAAAATTTGTTATAGACTGTTTAAAAAATCCACGATTTTAAATTTGAATTGATAATTTGGTGAATCAGAAGAAACAAGGGAGAAAGTTTCATTACTTAAGGAATTTTCCAATGTATCTTCAGAAGAGCTAGTAAATTCACAGGTAGCTGAATCAATAAGACACATAGGAGGGAAAAGAACGCACCACCAATTTTTACCTTTAGCTTCGCCAATTTTTATTTTTAAACCATCGTAATACCCACTGGGTAAGCTTATATTTCCATAATCTTTTTTAGGAAAATAGGAATTACCAATTTCAATTGAAAAATCATATGAATAATTTTTTTCGGAAATACATTGTGAAACGATTTTTTCGATTTGACTTTTATTATTATATAGGAAGGAAATTAAATCACCTTTATTTTTAAAATGGTATTGTTCAAGATAATGAACTATGTTGTCTCTAACATATAGTTTTAAATTTTGATCATTTTCCGAATTACTATTAGCAATAACATGAAGTCTGAAAATATTTTCCTGCAATTCATCTGAAATGGATTTTGAATAAGAAAAAGAGTGGAATAAAAAGTATACAGTAAATAATATAATTAAAGTGAAAATAGTTTTTTTTCTCATGGAAACCTCCTAAAATTGGATAATCTAAATTAATTATTGACTATATTTTGATAAATATTCATAAGCAATATATGTCGAAATAAGGACTACGAAAAAGGTTGACCATTAAAAAATGAAATGGTAAAATTTACCAAAAGTAACTAGGAGGGATAAAAAATTATGGTAGATAATAATTCTCCAGAAAAGATGTGCAGTTTATATGTAAATGACATGCATTTAATTGTAATGCTAATACCATATATAGAAAAAGAATTAGAAAAAGGAAATAAAATAGTTACAATATTAGAAAAAGATTTAGACGCAGAAGTAAAAACACTTATGGAAAAAGTAAATTTACCAAAGAAGAAAAAGGAAAAAATAAAGAAGATTAATTGGAAAAAGAATATATTACCATTAAATAAAATATCAGAGATTAAAAATAAAATAGTTTTAGTTAATGGTAGTTATGAATTTATAGTTAAGATAAATGAATATTTAGGAAATAGAGTAAATAAGATTATTAATTGTTTTCAACTAGAGGTATTTGAAGAAAATTCAAGAGAAATATTAGAAAATCATCATAAAATTTTAAATACGCTTGGTGAAAAGAAAATTTCTGAAATGTTCCATACGGATTTAAGAAAAAACAGTATATTGACTAAATAGTTGTAATAGTATAATATATGAATAATTTAATTTGTAATATTTGTATTAAGGGAAGGAGTCTGTTTATAGAAATGGATGAAAAACTAGAAAAGGCACAAATGCTTGTAAAAAAATATAATCAGGAACATTTGTTAAAATTTTATAATGAGAAAAATGCACAAGATAAGGAAAAATTGTTAGATCAAATTTTAAATATAGATTTTGAATTAATGGAAAAATTATATAAAAGTGCTAAAAAGCCGATTACTTTTGAGAATATTGATATTGAGCCAATCGAGTATGTTGATAAATCTAAGTTGACTGCTACGGAAACAAAGTATTATGAAGAAAAAGGTATAGATGCAATAAAGTCAAATAAGTTTGCTGTTGTGACAATGGCTGGAGGACAAGGAACTAGATTAGGACATCCAGGGCCTAAAGGTACTTTTGACATGGGCTTACCATCACATAAATCTTTGTTTGAACTATTATGTGATACAATAAAAAGAGCTAGAGAAAAATATAATACAACAATACCTTGGTATATTATGACAAGTGAAGAAAATAATGATGCAACAGTTGAATTTTTTATTAAAAATAAATACTTTGGCTATCCAAAAGATTCAATAAAATTTTTTGTACAAGGTCAATTACCAATGTTAGGGCTTGATGGAAAAATTTTATTAGATGAAAACAAAATGGTTAAACTTGCAGCAGATGGACATGGCGGAACATTAAAGGCAATGGGAAAACAAAAAATTATTGATCAGATGAAAAAAGATGGTATAGAGTGGATTTTTGTTAGTGGTGTTGATAATGTTTTAGTAAAATTAGTAGACCCATTACTAATAGGAATGTCTATAGATCAAAATGTTTTAGGCTCAGTAAAGACCATAGAGAAAACAGATCCTAAGGAAAAAGTTGGGGTATTTTGCAAGAAAAATAAAAAGCTTGGTGTTATTGAATATACTGAAATATCAGATGAGCTTGCACAAATTAGAGACAAATATGGTGCTTTAGTATATGGAGATGCTAATGCGATATTCCATTTATATAATATAAAAGGTTTAGAAAAAGTAAGTGATCTAAGATTGCCATATCATACAGCAAAGAAAAAGGCAAAATATATAGATAAAAATGGAAAATTTATTGAACCAACAGAACCAAATGCATATAAATTTGAATTATTTATATTTGATTCATATGAAATGCTAGGAGATGTTGTAGTTCTTAGAGTTAAGAGAGAAGAGGAATTTGCACCAATAAAAAATGCTGAAGGTGTTGATAGTCCAGAAACAGCTAGAAAATTGTATACAGATTATTGGATGAAGCAAGAATATATGGCTAAATATGACAAATGGTGTGAAGATATTAATATTGATGAAGGAACAAAACAAGAATTACTAGACATTAAAGGAAATGACGAAGAAATTAAAGATAGATTTTACAAGAATTTAGATTTTGGAACAGCTGGATTAAGAGGAATTATTGGAGCTGGAACCAACAGAATGAATAAATACACTGTATCAAAAGCTACACAAGGACTTGCAAATTATATTTTAAAACAAGGAACTGAAAAGCAAGGTGTAGTAATAGCTTATGATTCTAGAAAGATGTCAAGGGAATTTGCTGAATATACTGCATTATGTTTAAATGCTAATGGTATACAAACATATTTATTTGATGAATTAAGACCAGTGCCAGAACTTTCTTTTGCAGTAAGAGAATTAGAGGCAACAGCTGGTATAATGATAACTGCTAGTCATAATCCACCACAGTATAATGGCTATAAGGTTTACTGGAATGATGGAGCACAAATTGTTTCTCCAAGAGACAAAGATATAATTAATGAAGTAAATAAAGTTACAGAATACTCAATGGTAAAGACAATTAGTAGGGAAGAAGCTGGAAGCAAGAGATTATATCATGTTATAGGAAATGCAATTGATAATAGATATATAGAGGAATTGAGAAAATTATCTATTAATCCAGAAATTATAAAAGAAGTGGGAAAAGATATAAAGATAGTTTATACTCCTTTACATGGAGCAGGAAATAAAGCTGTTCAAAGAATATTAAAAGAACTTGGATTTGAACATGTATATGTTGTACCAGAACAAGAGTTACCAGATGGAAATTTCCCAACTGTTGAATATCCTAATCCTGAGGAGCCAAAAGCATATAATTTAGCATTAAAATTAGCCAAAAAAGTGGATGCAGATATAATTTTGGCTACAGATCCGGATTCAGATAGATTAGGTATATATGTAAAAAATAAAGAAAATGGAGAATATATTTTCTATACAGGAAATATGACTGCATTATTAATAGCAGAATATATTTTATCTCAGAGAAAAGAAAAGGGAACATTACCTAAAAATGGTGCTATTATAAGGACAATAGTTTCATCAAAATTGACTGATGCAATTGCTAAATATTATAATATGAATTTAATTGAAACATTAACTGGATTTAAATATATTGGAGAGCAAATAAGAAATTTTGAAAAGAATAAAAAGCATGAGTATGTATTTGGTTTTGAGGAAAGTTATGGATGCTTAGTTGGAACTCATGCAAGGGATAAAGATGGAATTGTAGCTGTAATGATGCTTGCTGAAGCGGCAGCATATTATAAAAAACAAGGATTAACATTATGGGACCAAATGATTAATATTTATGAAAAATATGGTTATTATAGAGAAGCACAAGTATCAATATATTTAAAGGGTGCTGAAGGTGCAGTTAAGATTAAAGAGTTGATGGAAAATTTACGAAAAAATCCAATAATAGCATTTGGAGAATATAAAGTTAAGTCAATAAGTGATTATAGTACAAGCAAAAAGAGAGATATGTTGACAGGACAAGAGACGGATATAAAATTACCTGTTTCAAATGTTTTATATTATGAACTAGAGAATGACGAATGGTGTTGTGCGAGACCATCTGGAACAGAGCCTAAAATTAAGTTTTATATGGGTGTTAAAGCTTCAACTATGGAGGAAGCGGAAAAACGTTTAGAAAATTTAAAAGAAGAAGTTTTAAGAAAGGTTGAATGACAATAGTAAAAAATGATAAAGTATATTGCTTTATCATTTTTTTCTATAATAGGAAACTTCTACTTTGCTATTATAGAATAAATTAACATTAATAGGAAAGTTTTATTTACCTATTATATAAAAAACATACATTTTGGAAAGTATAATGAAAAAGTAATAATAAACTATAGGCATATCCTAATTATAAATAAAATGATTATAATTAGGGTATTTTTTTAGGATTTTTTACATTTATATAAGTTTATTCCGTAATCAAATAAATCAATTGTAAATTAAAAGATAAAAAAGAAATATGTAAATGAATAAAAACATGAACAGTTATAATCCGCAATAACATGATAAATGTTAAATATATAGTTAATTGACACTTTAATAAGAAAAATTACAATTAAATAAGAAGTAATGTATAAATGAAAATGGGTTGAATATTGGAAAATAAATTATAATACGGATTATGTAAGGAGAATTTATGAGAAAAAATTTCTTTAAAAAAGGGAAGATTTCAATAGGTTTGATTGCTATATTAACAATGGTTTTATTAATATTAACATCAACATTGCTAACTAACTTGCCTAATTTTTATAAAACTAATGAAATACTAGAAGAACCACAAGCGGCAGATGATTTAGCAACTTATAAAAACTGGTATGATGCTAAAACAATGCCTACAAAATATTCATATGCAACATTATTTTGGATTAAAGGAAAATCTTCAATAGAGCTTGTTGATGGGACGAGTGACTTAGTAAATGGAAGAACATTTTATGGATATTCAGGTGGTAAGTTTTCGTTTAGAGTTAATAACTGTGCAATAGATGCATCAGGTGATTTATGTGATATTCTAGTTACATGTAATGAAATTACGGCATGGACATCAAATGGAACATGGACGGATGCTATTGAGGACCTAGGTTTAAAAACTGATTATTATAATGGACATAGGATTTGTGTTAGATTATCAGTAACTACAAGTGGAAAAATGTCATATGCAACAAGTGCAGATAAAGACAGAGATCCAGTATTTACTTATGATACTGCTACAACAAATTTGCTAAGAATAAATATGGGAAGTAATGAAGGTCAAGCATCAATGACAGTAAAATATTATAAACACGGAACAAATACTGATGCTAATATAAATGGAATTTTAGTTTCAATTGGAGATATTGATGTAAGTACTGGTAGTAAATATGCTGATAAAGTATTTGGCGGAAATGAAGGAGTTAGAGTAACAGTACCTTCAAATATTTATTGTGTGAAAAAAAGAGAAGACTATTTAGCTTATCAACAATGGATGGACGCAAAATATAGAGGACCATTTTTTATATTAAGCGATAATGGAATTGCTGTAAGTGACGATGATGTTTATCAACCATATGGAACAACAAATGGATTCGTTATTGGGACAATGTGTACAATAGAGCAACCAACAGGTTCTTCGATGAAATTGCAATATTCAGGAACGAGTTGTGGGGTTCAATATGTTTTTGCTTCACCTTTTGCCTTTGAACTACCTACTCCTCCACAAAAATATATAACTATAGAAAAAAATAGTGAGCCTAAATATACAACAGAAAATCCAAAATTTTTTGAAGAAGAAGTATTTTATTATCATATTTCACAATATATACCTAATAACTATTTTTCAAAGGCACTAGATTTCTTTGGAACAGGTGATGAAAGTGGTAAACTTACTACAATTGGAAAGAATGAATATTCAGCAATTAATATAACAGATACACTTGATTCGCGACTCGCGATTGCTGGAGAAATAGAAGTATATGATGAAGGACTAAGCAAAGTAACAGATAGATTTAGTATTAGTTATGATGCAAGTAACAATATTACAGCAGTTGGTAATGTCGCAAATTCGGAATTTTATGCACATTGGTATAATATAGTAGTACCAGTCCGAGCTAAAACTGGTGCAGGATTGACATCTG
The DNA here is from genome assembly GCA_947589065.1 of uncultured Clostridia bacterium. GTDB lineage: Bacteria > Bacillota > Clostridia > TANB77 > CAG-508 > UMGS1994. The sequence continues at coordinate 2,044 of CANPZM010000035.1, read as the reverse complement.
GTCAAATATATAATACAGGAAATTTAGTAGCAACTGCATCACCAGATTCTCCAACATTTACGAATATAAATTCACCAACCAATCAAGTTCTTTCTGGCTTAAAATATAATTTGAAATTGAGTACATCTATTACAAATGGTGTGATTACGCCGACTCCAGAACAAAATATAGTAAAAGAATGGGGACAAAGTAATGTATTTACAGCACAATTTAATCCTAATTATGGATATGCTGTAAGAAGAGTAACTGTAGATGGAGTACCTCAAAATGTAGAAACAATTCCACATAGTGGTACAAATTATACATTAAGCATTACTGATAATGGAATAAATAGAAACATTAATCATAGTATAGTTGTAGTATGTGAGCCATGGATTGGATATATAACTGCAACCAAAAAAGATGATTTTACTGGAGAAAATGTAATGCATGATGCTACAGTATTTGCATTATATGAATGGTCAGTTGCAAGTAATTCGTGGGTGCGTCCTACACATATAAATGTAGGAGAGTATGATGGAATAGTAGGAGATGGGGTAGGATATAGGCTAAAACAATCAGGAGCAACAAAAGGAACATATAAAACGGGAGCATTATATTGGAATCCAGATAATAATGGAAAATTTAGAGTTGTTGAATATACTCCACCACGAGGATATAACCAAAATTCAGCATGGGCTCAAGAAATAGCAATTGTACAAGATAACCAACAAGTTACGGGGGAATTAAGAAATGTACCATGGAGAGGATATATAACAGCAGTAAAGAAAGATTTATTAACAAGTAAAGTTGTAACAGCAGTAGATACAACATTTGCATTATACGAATGGTCAGTAGCAGATGGTGCATGGGTAAAACCAACACATGTAGTAGCAGGAGAATATGACGGATTAGTATCAGACCAAAAAGGATATAAGTTAAAGAAATCAGGGGGAAACTTCGGAACATACAGAACAGGAACATTATATTGGAATATAAAAAATGAAGGAAAATATAAAGTAGTAGAATGTAGAGCACCATATGGATATACAAGAACAAGTCCAACAAAAGCATGGGAAGTAGAAATATTAATAGATAGAGACGGAGTAGAAGTAACAGGAGAAGTAAGCAATAATGAAGTAAGAGCAACAATAAACTTTAAAAAGCTAGATAAAGAAATAAATTATAAAAATAATAAATATCCAGAAAATACAGCACAAGGAGATGCAACATTAGAAGGAGCAAGATATGGCTTGTATGCAAGAGAAAACATATTAAGTCCAGATGATCATCATGTTTTATATCAAGCAGGAGGATTAGTAGAAGAAAGACTAACAGATGCAATGGGTAAAATAACATGGACAAACTTATATTTAGGAAAATATTATGTACAAGAAATAACACCATCAACAGGATATCTACTTGATACAACACAATATGAAATTGATATAAGTCAATACTATACAGATAACTACTATAATAATGATAGAGACAGAGATACAACAAACGTAGTATACCAAAATAATGTAGCAGACAACTTATATGCAAATCCAGAAAAAAGAGTAATATCAAAAGAAAGAGTAATAAAACAACCATTAAAGCTAGAAAAAATAACTAGTATGTTAGATTTATCAGATGAAAATTATAGGGTACATAATGCAAGATTTAATATATATTTAGTAAGTGACTTAGATGTAGCCTATGATTGCACATATGCAGATATAATGAACAGATACTATAATAAAGAAACACATAAATATGAAATGCCAGAAAGTGCAAAAGCGATGACATTTGAAACAGATTCAAATGGACAACCAATTCCAGAATTAGTGACAAATGCAAATGGTGAAGCAACATCAATGGGATTAGCATATGGAAGATATGTAATAATAGAAGTAACGAATGCAGATGATGTACAAGTAAATGGAGAGGTTTTAACAGGATTAGAATTAGCAAGACCATTCTTCATAGATGTAAGAACAAATAGCGATACACCATTAGAAGAAAGAGTAATAACAGATCCACATATGACAGCATTTATACAAGTACAAAAAAGAGATACAAG
>CANPZM010000034.1 GCA_947589065.1 uncultured Clostridia bacterium | reverse complement strand
AATGAAATCAACAGAATAAAAAATCTAAGACTAGTATTTACAGACATAGATGTAACTGCAGAGGAAATGACAAATGAAGCAACAGGAAAAATCGAATTAAAAACTCCAAAGAAGACTGATGAAAAGAAAGATACAGAGAAAACGGTAACAGACTTTAAGATAGATATACCAGTAACGAAGATATGGGCAGATAATGATGATGAATATGGAAAGAGACCAAAAGAGATAGAGATTGTATTAAAGAAAAATGGAGTTGATGATAAGAAAGTAATATTAAATGTAGATAATCAAGCAGAAGATGAAAATACATGGAAATATGTATTTAAAGATTTACCAAAATATGATGAAGATAGAGAGCAGATAGAGTACACAATAGAAGAAAGGGAGAAGACAGAAAAAGGACTAAAATTTTATGATAAATCTATTACAGGCGATGACGTAGAAGAAGGATTAACAGTTACTAATTCAATAAATTATGCAAAAGTAATAGTTCATCATTACATATTTGGAACAGACACAAGAGTGCCAGCAAAGAATGGTGGAGAAGTAGAAGATGAGCTATTGGAAGGAAACATAGGAGAGGAATATGTAACGAATATATCAGATAAAATAAGTCCAAACTATGAGTATATTTATACAGATGGAGATGCAGAAGGACAGATGACAAAAGAGCCAAAAGAAATAATATACTATTATAATTTAAAAGATCCAAAGGTAACAGAGACAGATATAACAAAAGACGGAACAGAAAGAATTTCAGAAAAAGATGAAAAAGTGCAGTATACAATAAGATATGTAGGAATAGTTGATGACTATATAGGAGATGGAAGAGTAACAATAGTAGATAAACTACCATATCATATAGATGAGGATTTATCAGAGCTAGCAGGAGGAACATATAATGATGAGGAAAAGACAATAACATGGACAGAAGAAATAAAAGATATAAATTCATTTGAAAATCAGAATAATGTAATTAGCATACAAAAAGATATAGAGATAATATATACAGATATAGATATATTAGAAGAAAAGATGACAAATGAGGTAATAGGAAGGCTAGATTTATTGAAAACAGATACACATTATGAGGAAGAGGATGAAGCAGATACAGTAATAGATGTAAGAGGAGAATTGACAGTAAGATATAAGGATAAAGCAACAGATGAAGAAATAGAAGAACCGGTAACAAAGGATGATAAGGTAGGAAGAGAATTTGATGTAGGTCCAGACAAGAAAGAAATTCCTGGATATACATTAGTAGAGGAACCGGAGGAGAAGAAAGGAAAATACACAGAAGAGCCACAAGAAAAGACATATTATTACGCAAAGAATACAACAGTTCATGTAACGTATGTGGACAAGTTAACCAAAGAAGAGATAGCAAAAGATGAGTTAATAGAGGGATACGAAGGAAAAGATTATACGACAGAGCAAAAAGAAATAGAGAATTACAAGTTTATAGAGAGTACAGATAATACAGAAGGAAAGATGACAAGAGAAAGAATAGAGGTAATATACTATTATATAAGACCAGCAAGGGTAGTAGTAAGATATGTAGAGAAAGAGAGTGAGAAAGATTTAAAAGAGCCAGAAGAGATACCTGGATATCAAGATGATGAATATACAACAGAGGAGAGACATTTTAAGTTCTATAACTTAGTAGAAAAACCAGATAATGCAGAAGGAAATATGACGGTAACAGTAGAGAGGGATAAAGATGGAAAGGTAACGATAAATGATACGACATATGTAATTTATTACTATGAGAAGAAGCCATTTAACTTAAAACTAGAAAAGAAAATAGACAGCATAATCTTAAATGGAAAGACGATAAAGGTTAATGGAGATTTAGGAAAGACAGAAATATATAGAAAGACAGTAAATACAAGTAAGATAGAGGTAGTATATACGTTAAAGGTAACGAATACTGGAGAGCTAGCAGGAAAGGGAACAATAAGAGAGAGTATACCAAGTGGAATGACAATGGAGAAGGCAAAGAATGCTGGCTGGAGGATAAATGATAGTAAGGCTATATTAGAGACGGAGAATATTAATCCAGGAGAGGCAAAAGAGTACAAAGTAAGGTTAACATGGAGGTCAAATGCAGCGAATATAGGACAGAAGACGAATACAGCGGAGATAGTGTCAACGGAGAATGAGGCAGGATTTGAGGAGACGATAATGGTTGATAATGTTGATACTGCTGATTTGATAATTGCAATTGGTACTGGTAATGAGATAATCAATGAGGTGCTAATTGGAAATGTGGCAATGGGAACGATGCTTCTTGGATTGATTGTGTTAGCAAAATGGCAGAGAAAAAAAGAGGAAAAATAGTGTAAAAATCTAAAAAATGAGATGAAAAAATTTTCATCTCATTTTTACATAAAAACTCAAAAAATGCACAATAAAATGGTAAAAAAATGCACAACAAAACAGTCAAAAAACGCACAAAACATATTGAAAAAAAAGGAAATTTGTGTTATTCTAAAAAAGAGGTGAATAGAATGAAATTAACCAAAAAAGGCTATATTCCAAGACTAATAGATAAAACAATTGAAGAAAATCTAAAAATTTTTGGTGCAATTAGCATTGAAGGACCAAAGTGGTGCGGAAAGACATGGACAGCTTTAAATCATTCGAATAGTGTAACATATTTAAATAATACAGCAGACAATTTTAGAGAAAAAAATTTGGCAGAAATGGATGTAAATTTGATTTTGAATAAAGATATGCCAGAACTAATTGATGAATGGCAAGAAGTACCAGCAATATGGGATGCTGTAAGATTTAAATGCGACCAAGATAAAGAAAAAGGTAAATATATTTTAACTGGTTCAAGTGTTCCAATAAGTGATAAAATACATCATTCTGGTGCAGGAAGAATATGTAAAATGAAAATGTACACAATGTCATTATATGAGTCAGGAGATTCTACAGGAGATGTATCTTTAAAAGATTTATTTGAAAATAAAGTTAAAAATAAAATTGTAGAAAAAGTAGAATTAAAACGATTAGCTGAATTAATTGTGAGAGGTGGATGGCCAGAAACTATTAATATGAGTATAGCAGGAGCAATGAGAATAGCCAAAAGCTATATAGAAGCCGTTTTAGAAAAAGATATTTTTGAAATAGATGGAGTAAAAAGAGATAAACAAAAAATGGAAATGTTGTTAAGATCTCTTGCTAGAAATGAAAGTACAGTCTCTGCCAATAACACGCTAATGAGAGACATTGACGACAATGTTACCAGAGAAGATGTGGATATAAGTAGAAACACCGTTACAGATTATTTAAATGTACTTAATAGATTACATTTGATTGAAAACCAAAATTCTTTTTTATATAAAATACGTTCAAGATTAAATGTTGGAAAAAATCCAAAAAGACATTTCGTAGATCCATCATTAGGTTGTGCAGTTTTAAATATTACACCTGAAAAAATGCTAAATGACTTAGAAACAATGGGACTATATTTTGAAGCATTATGCGAAAGAGACTTGAAGATATATGCTGAAAACATAGGAGCAAAGTTGTATCATTATAGGGAAAATGATACAGGTGTAGAAGTAGATGCAATAATAGAAATTGCTGATGGAGAATATGGTGCAATTGAAATAAAATTGGGAGCAAATAAAGAGGAGGAGGCAGTTGCTAGTCTAAAAAGATTTTATGAACTAGCAGAAATTAAACCTAAATTTATGTGTGTAATTTGTGGATTATATGATGCAGTAATAAAAAGACAAGATGGAATATATGTGTTACCAATTACAGCATTAAAACCATAAAAATATTATTTTATTTGATTCACAATATCATTAAGTATTACTAATTCCCTAGCAAATAAAATAAAATGTAAAATAAAAGATAATTAAATAATAATTAGTTAAAACAGATAGACTGTAACAGGATAAATCCGTAATAGTCTATCTATTTTTCTGACTAAAAAACGATAAAAATTTACTTATTATTACATTGCTACTTATATTTAAATACTTAAAATAAAAATTAAAGTAAAAATAAGTAAAGCAAGGAGAAAATAAAATGATTTCTAATTCATCAAAAAAACAAAAAATTATGAGTAATTTAATTGTAACAGTATTTCTAATTGTTATTATGGCATTAATGATTATCTTAGCAATTTTTACTCCAAATGTAAAAAAATCTGAAAATGGACAAAAAATATATAGTCCAGAAATAGCGAGAGCAATGACATATGAGCAAGTAAAACCGGGTCAAGAATCAACACAAAGTCCATGTGTTAAATTTGATGCCTTCTTTTTAAGAGATTTAGACGGAAATGGAGATGCAGAAAGTATAAGAGGAACTTGTAGAGAAATAGGACAAGAAGATACTTTATACATGGAACTTAAAGTTGAGCAAGAAGGAAAATTGCAAAATGGTGTAATAACAATAGAGGGCGAGAATTTTTATTTTCAAACAGCTACACCAAAAGATAATGAAATAAAAGAAAATGCAGTAGGAATAAATGTAAAAGAAATACAGTTGAATGAAATAGAAAGTGGAACACAAAAGACACTTACAGGTATAATAAGGTCAGGAGACTATAGATATAATTCAACGAAAATGGATGCAATAGGGAAAAATATAGAAAACTTTGGAAAAGTAAATTCAGTAACATTAAAAGGGCAATATGTAAAAGATGGAGAGGAACCAGTAGATATAAATAAAAAAGTAACATTCAATGTTGATTGGCATGGAGAAGCTAAGACAGAAATAATAGACATAGATACAAATAAAACAGATGGAATAGAAATAGATGAAGAAAAAAATGAAGTACATTTAAAATTTGATATAAAAACAATGGAGACAGAAGGAAAATTATTACTAAAAAAATCATACATAGAAGGTGAAGTATTAGATTTAAATGGATATCAACCAACAAATATAGAAGTTAAGGGAAATAATGTAACATATACACATGAAGCAGGTACAGGAAAATTTACAGCGCAAAAAGAAGCAAAATTAGATGATAAAAAGAATATAACAAAAGGTGCATATGATTATTATAGTGGAGGTACAAAAAATAGGATAAGCGAATATAACTTAATAGTAACCTACCCATTAGAAGCATATAAAATTACAGAAGATTTTTCAACACAAATAAGAGTGCCAATAAAAGCATATTATGAATGCTATAATAACACGGCAAGTGAATTTGAAAATCCATATACAACTAATAGAGATTCAGATGTTGTAGTTGTAAACTTCACAAAGACACATGGAACAGTTGCTTCAATGTGGATAAGTGTAGGAAATTATATATATGAACCATATCGTGGCTATGTAGTATCTAAGAAAAATCCATTAAAGATATATAATGAAATATCATACAAAGAAGATAATGATACATATTTAGTAACATGGGAAGCTGCAACAGGTAGTGATGGAAAAAATTTAAAATTTATATTAAAAGATAAACCAGATGATGAAAAACAAGAAAAAGCTGATCAGTTTATAGATTCAGATGCTCAAGATGAAAGTATGGAAAAATTTACAAAGCATATAGGAATAAGTTTTGCCAATGCAACACAACTATTAGGAACAGAAGGATGGATAAAAGTATATGATGCAAATTCAAATGAATTATTAGGAATATTTGACAAGAATAATTGGAATCAGTATTCAAAAAATAATCCATACTATTATAAAGTACCAGTACAAAATATAAGAATAGAAACAAGTGAGACAAAAGAAAATGGTTCATTATTTGTATATAATACAAAAAAACTAGATGATGAATATATAACAAATAATTTTACTAAACAAGAATTTGATAGTTTTAAATATATAAAATCAACATTATATGGAAAATTGGGAGATCAAAGCATAGGAGAAGGTTCAGTAACAAATCAAGCAAGATATGAAAATCCTTATTCAGTAGCTAGTGTAAGTACAAATAAGACAGTATTATCAACACAAAAGACAGAAAGAAATATAGATATAAAAATATATGCTCAAGGTGACGAAACGGTAAATCAAGAGAAGTGGAAAAATGGGGCATATTTATTAAAGATGCCTGAAGAAATTGTTGATGTGGAAATAGAATCAGTAACACCAAGCAATAGGAGTATTCAAATAGTTAATTATGAAACATATGAAGAAGAAAAAATACAATATATAAAAATATTGACAGAAAATCAAAAAGCAGAATCATATACGATAACAGTAAATTGTAATATAACTCCAGATCCAAGAATACTAACACAAACGGGAACAATAGAATTATATGCATCAAATGAAGATGCAGTAGAATATTACTATCATGAAGCGGATAAATATGATGTAAATGGAAACTTAAATAAAGCTGAAGAAGTAAATCATACACAAACAAGTATTAGCTTAATATCACCTAATTCATTATTAACAAATGAAACAGTATCAAACTATGGAAAAGAAGATGAAATAACAATTGCACCAAAAGTAGCTGAAGTGACAAAAGAACAAAGAACAGCAGACATAAATATAGAAATAAATAACAACTATTCTAATTCAATAAGCAGAATAAAAATTCTGGGTAGAATACCAAGTATTGATAACAGTTATGTTATAAGCGGTGGAAAATTAGGTTCAGAATTTGATACAACAATTAGTGAAACAGGAATAAGGTTACCAGAAGATTTAGAAGAACATGCGACAGTGTATTATTCAACAAATATAAATGCAACACAAGAAATGACAGAAGATAATGATTGGAAAGAAGTGCCAACGAGTTTTGAAGAAGTAAAAAGTTTCTTAATAGATTTGGGAGATTATTCATTACCTGCAAAAGAGAAAAAGCAGATAACATATGAAGTAAATATTCCAGGAGAATTAAATTATGGACAAACAACATATAGTCATCATGCAGTGTATTTTTCATTAAATACTGAAGAAGGAAGATATAAAACGAGTGTAGAACCAAATAAAGTAGGAATAATGATAACAAAGAAATATGACTTAGAAATTATAAAAAATCAACAAGGAAAAGAAAAATTAATTCCAGGAGCAACTTATTTAATAAGTGAAGAAGGAAAAGAATATGGAAAAACAAGAGTAACGAATGATGAAGGAAAATTAACATTAGAAGATTTATATATAGGAAAGAAATATACAGTAAAAGAAATAAAAAGCCCAATACAATATGAGTTAAATGAAGATATAATAGAGTTTATGACCCAGGAGGAAGACAAATTAACTGCTCAATTAGTAAAAGGAACAGCTCAAATAAGAGTAATAGATGGAGAAGCAGAAGGAAAATCAAAAGTAGAGATAAAGGTAGAAGATAAAGTAAAGGGAAAATTAGAACTAACAAAGAAAGAAAAAGGTCAGGATAAAACAATCTCAAAGGTAAAATTTAAAATAATGGGTGAAGGATTTGATGAAGAAGGAAAAATATTAACAACAAGTACAGATGGAAAGATAATAATAGAAGGATTACATTTAGATACGGAATATACTTTAGAAGAAGTAAGAGCAGAAGGCTATTATTTGGCAAAACCAATAACATTTACAATAACAAATAATGAAGGAAATTATGAAAAACAAGTAAATGGTGAAAATGTAACAGAACAAAATATAACAACAGAAGGAGATATACCACAATTAAATTTAACAGTAGAAGACGATAAGATACCAACATATGATTTAGATATATTAAAAATAAGAAAAGATACAGAAGTAAGTACATCAAGAGAAAAAACAAATGAAGCTGTAGAAAAATTACAAGGAGCAAAATTCAGACTATACAAAGGAAACAAGTTAATAGGAGAGTATACAACAAATGATAATGGAATAATAGAAATTAAGGGATTATATTTATTTGAAGAAGGAAAAGACGTAGATCAAACTTATACATTAAAAGAAGTTGGAATACCAACAGGATATGTAAAAGTAAAAGACATAGTATTTAAAGTAAAAAAAGATGGGGAACAACTAAAATTAGTAGAAGAATTAAAAGATGGACAAATAGCTAAAAATTATGAGACAGCAGAAGGAAAGATAACAATAATAGTAGAAGATAGCCCAATATTTAAACTTACAAAAGAAGATGGTGAGACGCATGAAAAAATCCCAGATGTAAAGTTTGCAATATTCAATGTGGATGATGGACAAACACCAGCTAAAAACAGTAAAGGAGAAATATTAGGAACAAAAGAGACAATAGATGGAATAGAATATTATACATTAACAACAGATGGAAAAGGAGAGATAACAGCTGATCTACCAGAAGGATTATATAAAGCAGTTGAATTAGAGGCACCAGAGAAGTATAATATAAAAAATTCAGAATATTATTTTGGAATAGGAACATCAAGAGAAGGTGAGAAGGAATTAGAAGTAGAATGGGCAAAAGAAATAGATGGAAATGGCGAAGAAATAATAAATGATATGGTAGAAATCCCAAATGAAGGGTATATAGCAGTTGGAAATTTTTCATCTGAACAGATAAGTACAGATGGAAGAACATTTTTGCATAAAAAAGATACAGATAGATATGGTTCAGATGGAATGATAATTAAATATGATTTAAATAATGAAATAGAATGGGTAAAACAGATTTCAGGTTCATCAAATGAGGAATTAAATTCGATTTCAGTAACGAGTGATGGTGGATTTGTAGTAGGTGGATATACAGAGTCAGATACAATAGATTTGGAAAATGAAAAGCAAATTATAACAAATGGAACTATTAGCGGATTTGTAATAAAATACAATAGCTCAGGAGATTGTGAATGGACAAAAACTATATCAGGAATTAATGCGGATTATGTACGTGCTGTAAAAGGAACAGATGATGGAAATATATTGGTAGGAGGAGAATATTATAGTCCAGAAATACAGTTAGATGATGGAAAATCAATAAATAGTATGGGATTTGATGATGGCTATTATAGTAGGTCAGATGCAATGCTAATAAAATATAGTAATTCTGGTGAATGTCTATGGGCAAATTCTATTGGAAATAAAGATGGCGATGAAACTATTAATACAATTGATGAGACTTCAAATGGTGAATATATAGTAGGAGGAGGATTTGATTCAGATGAAATAAATCTTGGAGGAGATAAAACACTTAATTCTAATTTATCATCAAGAGATATAATGATATTAAAATATAATAGTGAAGGAAGCTGTACATATGCTAAATCTATAGGTGGAGATGATGGTGATTATATTAATAAAATCGAAGTAACTAACGATGGTGGATACATCATGGCTGGATATTTTAGATCTAGTGAAATAACCTTTGATAATGGAGAAAAATTAGTTAAGGACGAGAGAACAGAAGGATGGGGTTCAAATGGAATGATAATAAAATTTAATAATTTATACAATTATGAATGGTCAAAGGCTTTTGGAGGAGACGGATATTCCCAAAATGTATTTTCAATAAGGCAAACATTAGATAATGGATATGCAGTAGGTGGGTATTTTGACTCTGATGAAATGGATTTAGGAGAAGGAATCAAATTAGTAGGGAACTATAATAACGACTGGGATGATGCCTTTGTAGCAAAATTTGATGAACTTGGTAAATGTGTATTTGGTAAAGTAATTGGTGGATATGATGATGAAACAGTAAAATGTGTTATACCAACTTCAGATGGACAATTCATAGCTGGAGGAGGATTTAGTACTAATGATATTAGGGTAAATGATAGAGTTATGCTATATGGATATTGGTCAGAAATTATGACTCTAGATGGTGGACCTCCTCCTATGGATGGTATGATTTTAAAGATTTCTGAAATAGATAAAACAACATTAAATTTTAAAGAAGCTAATAAAATAGGTGCATGTCAAGAAGATAAGATATTATCATCTGTTAAAACAAGTGATGGTGGATATGCAGTTGTAGGATATTTTCATTCACCAGGAATAGATTTAGGCAATGAGTTAAAACTTAAAAATAATAGTAAAAATAATTTAGAGAGTGCATATTACTCAGATGGATTGATAATAAAATATAATTCAAAAAGTGAAATAGAATGGGCACATTCAATCGGTGGACAATATGATGAAAGATTGAATAAAATAGTTCAAACAACAGACGGAGGATATTTAGTAGGAGGATATTATAATTCTCAAAAAATAGATTTAGGAGAAAATAGTTTAACAAATAATGATTCACTAGATGGAAATAATGGATATTTGTCAAAAGGAATGATAATAAAATATGATAAATATGGAGAAATAGAATGGGCAAGAACAGTAGAAGGAGAAGGTAAAAATATTATAAATTCCTTAGCTGAATCTAAAGATGGAGGTTATGTAATAGTAGGAGAGCTTACTGGAAAAATAAATTTAGAAGAAAAACCAGAAATAAGTTCAAATAATCAAGATGGTCTAATTATAAAATATAATAGGTCTGGAAAAGTAGAATGGGGAAAAGCAATAGGAGAAGAAGGAACTGAATCAATAAAAGATGTTATAGAAACTAGTGACGGAGGATATTTATTTGGAGGTTATATATCAAGTAAAAATATTAATTTAACAAAAGAAATAGAATTTCCTAATAGAGGAGGAACAGATGGCATAGTTATTAAAGTTGATAATAATGGTGAATATAAATGGGCAAAACAAGTTTGCTATTATGAGGACTATGGTTCAGGATATGATGTATTATATAATTCAGCAGATGATTGTATAACTTCAGTTATTGAATCAAGTGATGGAAACTATTTTGTTGGTGGCTATAAAAGTTACTATACTTATAACAATAATTCTAAGAAACAATTCCAGATAATTAAATATGATAAAAATGGAAAAGCTATATGGCAAAAACAGTTTGGTGAAAATGGTAATGATGAAATAATTTCTTTAAGTAATGCTAATGATGGTGGAATAGTTGCAAGTGGCAGATATCAAACAGATGAAGATAGTGAAATTTATAATGGAATTATAATGAAACTAGATTCAAAAGGTTCAGATGTATGGAAAAGAAATTTTGAAAAAGATGAAGATATTGAAATTGTTTCTACAGTTCAACTTGAAGATGGATCATATATTGTATGTGGTAATTATAATGGAATTTTACAAATAGAAGATGGAATAACTTTAGAAAATTGTGGTGGCTATAATGGAATGACACTAAGAATGGTGGAAGAAAATGGAATAGAAGAACTACAAGAATTAGTAGTAGAAAACAAAATTAAGATGCTTAAGATAACAACAGAAGTGCGAGAAGTAAATGGTGTAAAAGGCGGAACAATAACTGGTGAAGATGCAGATATGGTTGAGAAAGTTAAATATGAAGAAAGTAGTAAAATAGCTATAAAAATGATACCAGATGACGGATATGAAATAACTTCGTTAACTGTAAATGGAATACCACAAGAATACACAAAAGATGAAAAAGATGGAAGTTATACTATGCCATTATTCCCAAAAATGACAGAAGATAAGCATGTTGTAGTAACTTTTGGAAAGAAAACGAATAATCTTGTAATTAATAAAATTGACAAAGATACAAATGATAAATTAAAAGGAGCAAAATTCGCAATAGATTATGTGGAAGATAGACAAGAGGTTAGATTAGATGACGTTTTAAGCCCATTAAAACAGCATAATCAAGGTGAAATGAATGAGCAAAATGAGGTAGATGAGCCAGGAATAATAGGAAGTTTGACAACACCACCAGGTTCAGAATTTTACTTCATAGAAAATGAACAAAATCAATATGTACCAACAAATAGTAAAACATATAGAGAAGCACATGGCAAAATTGGTGGAGCTAAAAAAAGTATAGCAACTTCTTATATACCAATAGATTTAAGAGAAAAAGATGGTAAATATGTAGTAGTAGTAAATGCAAAGATGGATATGACAAAAGGAAGTTATGGAGGTAATTATGCATATGCAACAATAACAAAAAGTATTAATACACCTAGTGTAGATGATAATTATGGAAGATTAATAGATGAAACTGAATATTCAGAAGCTAAAGATTATGTGTCAACAGATATTTTATATGGAGGAGAAATATACTATTTGCATTTAGCATATAGGAAAACTAGTAGCTATGATAGTGATGACGACGAAGGTGACCAAATGATTGTAAATAGTGTTAAAATTTATGAAGCTAATGAAAATCTATATACAGATACAATTGCAGATTATGATGATGAAATAGAAATTGGTCAAGAATTACAAAAAAATGGTGAAGAAATAGAAAATGTAATTCTAGAAGAAGAAGTAGAACAACCAGGAGTATTAGGAGAATTAGCAGATACACAAGGTACAGATTATCATTTTATTAAAGAAGAAGAAACAAACCGATATGTTCCAACCAATAGTGCTACATATCAGAAAAAAATAAAAGAAGATCCAAATGCTAAAGGTATTGATTCTTCTACAGCTAGTTCATATATGGAAATAGATTTAACAAGTTTTGGACAAGAGGAATTATTTGCAATTGTAGTAAATGCACAAGTTTCAAGTGAATCCACTGACCGTGGATATGCAACAATAAGTGATTATAAATCTTCTACGATACCTATAACTGGAAGATTTGTATATTTATCAGGAACAAATTCATCTACTGCTAAAGACTATACAACAGATGTATTAAAAGGAGGTAAAATATATTATTTATATTTAGGATACTATAAAGACAGTAGTGAAGATGTAGGAGAAGATCAGATAGTATTTAACAGTATAAAGTTACATAAAGTAACGCTAGGCGAGCCGACAATAGCAGGATTTGAAAAAGTGGGTGATAAATACATACCAAATACGTTGACAATACCAGATAAAATTGCTGATTCATATATGGAAATTAATTTACAAGAACATCCAGGAGAATATGCTTTAGTTTTAAATATGAATACAATTCTAAAGAGTTGGAATGCAAGATTTTATGTAGGAATATCAGATAGTCCAGATAAACCAGCAAATTATAATGATTTATATTCAATTAATTTTTCAATGTCTATAGATATAGAAAATAATTATACGTTCTATCTTGATGGAAATAAAACTTATTATTTACATCTTAGATATGAAAATAAAGGAGATATAGATAATACAATTGAGATAAATAGTATAAATTTATACAATACAAAACAAGAAAGTTTTGGATTTAGAAAAGAAGAAGAAAAATACGTATCAACAAATGAACAAAGAGATGGAACGATAGCAAGTTCATATATGGAATTGAACCTAGAAGATTATGTTGGAAAATATAGACTAACAATGAATGCACAAATTTCTAGTGAATATAATGATAAAGGATATGTTGTAATATCAGATCAGCCTAATATGCCAAATGCGCCAGATAGATATGCTAGTGCTGAAAATGGAGTGCTAATATATATATCTAATGATGATGGACCACAAGATTATAGCATGATATTAGAAGGAGGCAAAAAATATTATTTACATTTGGCGTATAATAAGAGCCCATACTTAAGTGAAGGAGAAGATAAATTTACAATAAACAGTATTAAATTAGCATTAGTATCAAGCGTTTACCATGAAGAAGTAGAGACAAATGAAAGTGGAACTGTATCAATAGATGCACCATATGGAAAATATCAAATTACAGAAATAGAATCTCCAGAAGGATATTTAACTCTAAGAAAACCAATTATAATTCAATATACTGCTAAAGGTATAGAAATACTTACTGATGATGAAAATATGTGTGAAGTAATAGATAAACAACAAATTACAATAAAAAATATAAAACAATCAAAAGTAACAGTACATCATGTTGAAAAAAATACATTAACATCTGTAGCCGATGATGAAATATTGGAAGGAAATGTTGGAGATGATTATAATACATATCCACGTCTAGATTTGGAGGAATATGATTTAGAGAGAAATGAAGATAATGAATATATATTCCCAGATGAGGCAAATGGGGTATTTGAGAAAGATGATAAAGAAGTAACGTATAAATATGAGAAGAAAGAAGTACCATTAGTAGTGCATCATTATATTTTAGGAACAACAGATTACGTTCCTTTAAAAACAGAAGGTGTGGCAGAAGATGTAACAAAGAGTGGTGAAGAAGGTACACCATACACTACTGATGCATTATCAGAAGACCAATTAAGTGATGAATATGAATTAGCATTTGAACCTGAAAATAAAAATGGAAATTATGAATATCCGGGAATAATAGTAAATTATTATTATAAGAAAGTAGAAAGAGAAGTAACAATAATTAAAAAAGATGAAGAAGGAAAGAAAGTACTAGAAGGAGCCAAATTTACAATAAAGAATAAAGCATCAGAGGACGAAGAAGAACTACCAGAATATGAAACAGATAAAGATGGAAAAATAAATGTAACACTAGGAGTAGGAGAATACATAATAACAGAGATAAAGGCACCAGATGGATATCAAATATCAGAAGATGCAACTAGAGAAATAAAGATAACAAGAGAATCAGAAGATCAACAAATAGAAATAAAAAATGATAATGAAAAAGGAACTGTAACAGTATATCATTATGAAGAAGACACGACAAATTTTGTAACATTACAGAATGGAGAGAAGGCAACGGTAGAGAAAAAGATAGGAAATGTTGGAGATATTTATGCAACACAGGCGAGAAGTGATGTAAAACGTTGGTATCAGGTAGTATCAGATGAACCAGATAGGGCAAGTGGAAATTATGAAAAAGGAAATATAGATGTATACTATTACTATAGAAAAGTAATAATTTCAGGAAGTGTAACTGTACACCATTATGTAGAGGGAACAGAAGATACAAAAGTACCATCAAAACTTGGTAATGGTCAAGTGGTAGATGATGTAATAATAGAAAAAGATTTAGATGAACCATATACTACAGAACAATCACAAGACATAGCACCTAACTATGAATTTTCAAGGGTTGAAGGACCAACTTCAGGAGTAATCGAAGAAGATCCAAAAGAAGTAACATATTATTATAAACTAAAAGATCCTACAATAGAAACACCAACGATAACAAAAGAAGGACCAAATGAAAAAGTAACAGACAAAGATGCAAGGGTACCATATAAAATAACCTATACAGCAACAATAAAAGAATACATAGGAGATGCAACAGTAACAATAACAGACACACTACCATATCATATAGATGACCAAGCATCAGAATTAAAGCAAGGAAAATATAATGAAGCAGAAAATACAATAACATGGACAGAAGAAATAGAAGGAATAAACACATATGAACATGTGAAGGACGAAGTAGAAATAACAAAAGAAATAGAACTAGTATTTACAGACATAGATATAAACGAAACGGAAATGACCAATAATGTTGAAGGAAATATACATTTGAAGACACCAGCAAAAGATGAAAAAGTAGATGATAGTGAAACAACAGAATTAGACTTCAAAATAGATATACCAGTAACAAAAGTATGGAATGATGAAAGTGATGCAAAAGGTAAGAGACCAGAAGAAATAGACATAGTATTAAAACGAAATGGAACTGAAGATCAAAGATATACATTGGACTCAAGCCAACAAGAAGGAAATGAAAGCACATGGAAGCATACATTTACAGAATTGCCAAAATATGATGAACAAAAAGAAAAAATAACATATACGGTAGAAGAGGAAGGCAAAACAGAAGAAGCATTAAAATACTATTCTACAGACATATCACAGGAAGATCCAGAAAAAGGAATAACAATAACAAATACAATAAATTATGCAAATGTAATCGTACATCACTATATAGATGGAACAACAGACACAAAAGTACCATCAAATCTAGGTGGAGATAATGTAGTAGAAGATGTATTAATAGAAGGAAATATCGGAGAAAGTTACGAAACACACCAATCAGAAGATATAGCACCAAATTATGAATACTCAAGAGTAGAAGGTGAAACAACAGGAAACATGACAGAAACGCAAATAGAAGTAAAATACTACTATAGATTAAAAGATCCAATAATACAAACACCAACAATAACGAAAGAAGGGCCAGAAGAAACAATAACAGACAAAGATGCAAGAGTACCATATAAAATAACCTATACAGCAACAATAGAGGATTATATAGGAGATGCAACAGTAACAATAACAGATACACTACCATATCATATAGACAATAATGCATCAGAACTAAAGCAAGGAGAATATGAACCAAATGGAAATACAATAACATGGACAGAAGAAATAGAAGGAATAAACACATATGAACATGTGAAAGACAAAGTAGAAATAACAAAAGAAATAGAACTAGTATTTACAGACATAAACTTAGAAGAAAGAAGCATGACAAATAATGTAAAAGGAAAGATAGAATTAAAGACTCCAGAAAAAAGTAATGAGGTAGAAGGTGACGAGACAACAGAATTAGACTTTAAAATAGATATACCGGTAACAAAAGTATGGGACGATAAAGACAATAAAGACGAACAAAGACCAGAAAATATATATGTAGTGTTAAAGAAAAATGGAGAAGAAGAGACAAGAGAGTTAATAAGTAGTTTGAACCAAGATGGCGATGAAAATACATGGAAATATACATTTAGAGATTTACCGAAATATGATAAAGATACAAGAGAAAAAATAGAATATACAATAGATGAAGAAGAAAATAATGCAGATGGTCTAAAATACTATAGGAAGAAAATAACTGGTGATAACGTTGAAAATGGAATAACAATAACAAATACAATAAACTATGCAACAGTAATAGTACATCATTATATAGATGGAACAACAGACACAAAAGTTCCATCAAAGCTAGGTGGAGATAATGTAGTAGAAGATGTATTAATAGAAGGAAAAATTGGAGAAACTTACGAAACACACCAATCAGGAGATATAGCCCCAAATTATGAATATTCAAGAGTAGAAGGTGAAACATCAGGAGATATGACAGAAGAACCAATAGAGGTAACATACTATTATAAACTAAAAGATCCAAAAGTAAATTCAGAACTAACAAAAGATGGACCAGAAACAGTGATAACAAATATTAATGAAAAAATACCATATACAGTACATTACACAGCAACAATAGAAGATTATATAGGAAATGCAACACTAACAATAGTAGATAAATTACCATATCATATAGACGAAGAAGCATCAGATAAGCAAGAAGGAGTATATAATGCAGATGCAAAGACATTAACATGGACAGAAGAAATAGAAGATATTAATACATATAATGAATATAAAAATAAGATTAATATAACTAAGAACTTAAAACTGGTATTTACAGATATAGACGTAAATGCAGAAAATATAACAAACGAAGTAACAGGAACATTAAAATTGAAAACACCAGAAAAGACAGATGAAAAGGAAGTAACAGAAGAAACAGAAGTAGACTTTAAGATAGATATACCAGTTGAAAAAGTATGGAATGATAATGAAGACAAACTAGGAAAGAGACCAGAAGAGATTCAATTAGTATTAAAGAAAAATGAAACAGAAGATATAACAGTAACAATAAATAATACTGAACATAAAGATCCAGATAATAAAAATAAGTGGAAATATATATTTAAGAATTTACCAAAATATGATGATGATAGAGAAGAAATTACATATACAGTGGAAGAAAAAGCAAAAGAAAAGAATGACTTAAAATTCTATAAATCACAAGTAAGTGAAGAAGATGTGGAAAGAGGAGTAACAATAACAAATACAATAGATTATGGAAAAGTAACAGTACATCATCACATATTTGGAACAGACGAAAAAGTACCATCAAAAGATGGAAAAGTAGTAGAAGATGAGCTAATAGAAGGAAATGTAGGAGATGAATATCATACAGAACAATCAGAAGAAGTAAGTCCAAATTATGAATATGTTGAAACAAGAGGAAACGAAGAAGGACAAATAGAAGAAAATTCAACAGAAGTAACATACTACTACAGATTAAAAGACCCAAAAGTAACAGAGACAGATGTAATAAAAGAAGCACCAAGTAGAATAACAAATAAAACAGAAAAAGTACCATATACAATTAAATATGTAGCAGTAGTGGATGAATATATAGGAGATGCAACAGTAACAATAGTAGATAAGCTACCATATCATATAGACGAAAAATCATCAGAGTTAGCAGGAGGAAAATATAACGATGAGGAAAAGACAATAACATGGACAGATGAAATAACTGGAATAGATACATATAAAGAGAAAAATAATATAATAAAAATTACGAAAGAAATACAACTAGTATATACAGACATAGATATATTAAAAGATAGTATGACAAATACAGTAACAGGAAGGCTAGATTTATTGAAGACAGACACACATTATGAAGAAGAGGATGAAGCAGATACAGAAATAGATGTCAAAGGAGAAGTAACAGTAAAATATAAAGATAAGACAACAGGAGAAGAAATAGAAGATCAAGTCAAAAAAGAAGACAAAATAGGAAAAGAATATGATGTAACGCCGGATAAGAAAGAAATTCCAGGATATACATTAATAGAGGAACCAGAAGAAAAGACAGGAGAGTATACAGAAGAGCCACAAGAGAAGACATACTATTATGCAATAAATACAACAGTTCATGTAACGTATGTGGACAAGTTAACAAAAGAAGAGATAGCGAAAGATGAGTTACTAGAGGGATACGAAGGAAAAGAATATAAGACAGAGCAGAAAGAGATAGAGAATTACAAGTTTGTAGAGAGCACAGATAATACAGAAGGAAAGATGGCAAGAGAACAAATAGAAGTAATATACTATTATGTAAGACCAGCAAAAGTAGTAGTAAGACATGTAGAGAAAGAGACAGGAAAGGACTTAATAGAACCAGAAGAGATCCCAGGATATCAAGATGATAAGTACACAACAGAGGAAAAACATTTGAAATTCTATAACTTGGTAGAGAAACCAGAAAATACAGAAGGAAATATGACGGTAACAGTAGAGACAGATAAAGATGGAAAAGTAACAGTAAAAGATATAACATATGTAACATACTACTATGAAAAGAAACCATTTAACATAGAACTACAAAAGAAAATAGACAGCATAATATTAAATGGAAAGACAATAAAGGTAAATGGAGATTTAGGAAAAGTAGAGATATACAGAAAAGGAGTAAATACAAATAAATTAGAAGTAGTATATAAAATAAAGGTAGTAAACACAGGAGAATTAAAAGGAAAAGCAACAATAAGAGAGAGTATACCAAGTGGAATGATAATGGAGAAGACCGAAAATCAAGATTGGACAATAATAGATAATAAAGCAACATTAAAAACAGAAGAGATTAATCCAGGAGAAACAAAAGAATATAAAGTAAGATTAACATGGAGAGCAAACTCAGCCAATATAGGACAGAAGACAAATACAGCGGAGATAGTATCAACAGAAAATGAGGCAGGATTTGAGGAGACAATAAAGGTTGACAATGTTGACACAGCGGATTTAATAATAGCAATAGGAACAGGTAATGAGATAATAAATGAAGTGTTAATTGGAAATGTGGTAATGGCGATGATGTTGATTGGATTTATTGCACTTTATAAATGGCAAAGGAAGAAAGAGGAAAAGTAATTTCACTGAAAAGAGACGGAAAGTAATGAAATGCACCCCATTTAGTAGACATAGAAAAAAGAATCTATGTTAAAATGCTAAATGGAGGTGTATTTTTTATGGAGTATATAGAAAATTTTGTGTAAAGTTTAAAAATACACCTTCTTATGATATTATAAAAATGTCATAAGGAGGTTT
>CANPZM010000033.1 GCA_947589065.1 uncultured Clostridia bacterium | reverse complement strand
GGAACAAATAGATTTTCAATAGTTGTAAGAAATAATGGTGCATCTAAAACATATTCAATTTCAATAAATAGACTATTAGCCGAAGATACAGAAGATATACCACCAAATGTTGTAGAAGAAGAGGAAAAAGAACCTGAGGAAGTAAAAGGTGGACTTACTAGTTTAGATATACCAAATTATGAACTAGATAAAATATTTAATCCAAGTGTATTTGATTATACTGTAATAGTAGATAAAGAATTAACTATGGAGGATTTAGATGAAATAAAGGCTTCAATGATATATAAAACATCTGATGAAAAGTTAAAAGCAGAAGCTACATCAAATATATCTGAAGATGAAAAAAGAACAATAACTATTGTAGTAAAAAATGATAAAAACGAAGTTGCTAGATATATTATTACTTTTGAATTAAAAGAACCGGATGAAGTACAAGAAAATTTGGCTGGAATATTTACACCAGTATCACAGAATTCTGGTAATGATGGTGGTGGAAACGTTGCTACAGAAAATAAATCAAATTTTAAGTTGTATTTAGCTATAGGTGGTTTTATTACAATATTATTAATTGCTGTTGCTTTAGCTGTAATATCTTATATTCAGACTAAAAGATTACAAGAATGTGGATATTATGATAATGAAGATGGAGATAGTGAATTTCCTAAAATGACCCAATATGGTGATGACGTAGAAAACGACTCAAAAAAAAATTCTAAAAATCGAGAAGAAGAATTATTAGATCCTAGTCAAGAGTTTGGAGAAATAACTACAGAAATTATTTCTAAATCTCAAAAATTGAATGGATATAGAAATTTAAGAGGACAAAGAAAAGCTGGTGGCGGAGGAAGACATTTTTAATAAAATCTTTTAAAGAACATTTTTACTTATTGTAAAAATGTTCTTTTTTGACTATTTTTGTCGATGAAAAATGCTTGCAAAGTGGCTTGACAGATAGTATAATTCAAACAGTTAATATTTATTAACGCATTTATTTCTTATTGTATTTTTAATCAAAAATACATATTTCCCCAATAATTTAAAATAAAAAATAATTTGGTATTTATAATTAATTTAGTAATTTGCGTTAGTATAAATATTAATATATTACGTGGAAAGGAGGTTTTATTTTACCAATTTTAACTAAGTTTTGTATAAAAATATAATTTAAATGGTATAGCCCCCAATTAAATTAAAGATATTATATAAAAAATAAAAAGTGAAATACCAAATTATTTACACTACTACTAATTTAGAAGAGACACTGAATTTTGATAGATTTTTTAAAAGGTTTTACATTTCTATTGAAAAACAGTGTCTTTTATTATATACTAGCTGTAGAAAAAGATTGAAAAAAATCAAATTCTAATTAAATTTCAAGAATATCTGTGCCTATAAAAAGGAATGAGGTTAATTATGAAAGAAAAAAAGAAATTTATTTTGGCTATACCAACTATAATTATAATAATCGGTACTTTAATTGGAATTTCTTTGATTTTTTTTGATAGAAACTTAAAGAAAATGGATAGAGACGAAATAAAGCTTCTTGCTGAAAAAGTGGTAAATATAAATAATATTTCTTGTGAGATTATAACTGAAAATAATATGGAAGATAGTTCTGAAACAATTGATGATTACAAACTAAAAGATAATAAAATTTCCATAAAAAATAATGACTATAGAATTTATGAAGATTCAGAGCAAAAGATTCAAATAGATGACGAAGAAAAAGTAGCGTATATTTATAATAATGAAAATGATGAAATTGTTGCTTTTGAAGAATTATTATGTTCGGCAGAAAGATTACTTGAAAGTGATGAATATGAATATAACTTTATAAAATATGAAACTATGAATGGAATAAAATGTGTTCATTTTACAATGAAAAATCAAGAAACGTGCTTTAATATATGGTTAGATAAGAGCTCTGGAATGATAGTAAAAATGGAATGCAATACTAAATCAGAAAATAATCAAGAATTTGTTTTAACAAGATATTTTAGATATCAATTAAATAATGTTAAAGATGAGGATATTGTCAAACCAAATTTGGATGGTTATACTATTGAAGAACTATAAAATATAAAAATACAAAAGATAAAAAAGGAGATAAAATGGAAAATTCAAATTATTTAATTGATTTTTCACATAAGTTAGATTGCATAATATCGCAAATCAATAAATTGAATAGTAAAATTCGTTTGTACCAAAAAAATTCTGAAATTTTTGGTATGAATTTCTATGTTCAACTTAACATTAGTCCAGATTATTTTCTTAAATTACGTGATTTTTTGCATAAAAAAATTGAAGAAGGTAGTAATTACGATAAAAGGATTGTGGATTTAAAAAGAAACTTTGCAAGAGAATATTCATATTTAATGATAAAGATAGGAAAAGAAATAAAAAGAATAGAAAATACACAAGAAACACAGATGAATTCTATTGTTTATAATCAGATTTATAAGTTAAAATGGGAAAATGAGATTTATTTGAGAGATCAATATAATGTCGAAAATTCGTTTTTTGATTATATTTTAGGAAAAGGCAAATTTAGAAAATTATCATATATAAACCATGATTTAAAGGCAGAATTAATAAAAAAAGAATATGCTGAAAAGAAAAATGAACATAGAAGTTTGTTTGAATTAATAAATATGATTGAAAATGTTGATATTAAAGATGGAAACTTATTATGCTTAAAAGATGAAATGATAAAATATTTTATGATAGATAAAAATAATATAAATAAAAATTATGAAAATGCTTGGAAACAGGCTAAAATAGTTCCTATAGGATTATGTAAAAAGAGAGCATATTATAGAAAAATTAGTAAGGAACTTTATAAAGAAAATAAAAAATTACAAGTTATTTTGAATGATAATTCAAGATTAAAAATTACCTATGACAATAATTTCTCAAAAGAAAATCTTATAAAACTTAATGAAAAATTATCAAAAATTATTTCAAAAAAAATTTATTCTAATGAAAAAATTAAGGAAAATTAAAGGTTAAAAATTTGTTTATGTTCAACTTGGCTAAAAATTTTTATTTTTTTAACTAGAATTAAGCCTTAGAAAGGAGAAGAAAATGAAAAAAGAAAGAGGAAGTGTAATGCTTGTAGTACCATTAATACTTTTAGCTACATTATTAGTTTCAGTATCTCTTTATACGTATACTAGTGCTAATAAAGCGATAAGGGAGACAGAACAAAATTTTAATAAATATACAAATACAATTGACTATTAAAAATAGAAGTGCTTGTAATAGCACTTTTTTTTTGGTATAATTGCTTTGAATTTTCAACATAAAGGAATAATTATAATAATGAATTTTTTTGTAAATAGTAATCAAATTTTTAATAATGAGATATTTATAGAAAACTCTGATGTGAATCACATAAAAAACGTCTTAAGAAAAAATGTTGGTGATATAATTAAAATTGCTTGTGGCGGAATTTTATATAAAACGGAAATTATAGAAATAACTCCTGAACTTATTAAGTGCAAAATTATAGAAAAGTTAGAAGATAAATCTATTAATAGTTTAAGAATTACAATATTTCAGGGAATGCCAAAATCTGATAAATTAGAGTATATAATTCAGAAATGCACAGAGCTTGGTGTATATGAAATTGTTCCAACAATGATGAAGAGATGTGTTGTAAAATTTGATGAGAAAGATAAAAGTAAAAAAATTGAAAGATGGAAAAAAATTGCGGAAGTTGCTTCAAAACAATCTCAAAGAAATGATATATTGAAAGTTGAAAAGATAGAAACATTTGAAGAAATGTGTTCTAGGTTAAAAGATTTTGAATATGTAATTTTTGCATATGAAAAAGAGGAAAAAGTAAAATTAAAAGAAATTCTACAAAAAATTGATAAGAATATTTCAAATATAGCAGTAATAATAGGACCAGAAGGAGGAATTGATGATACTGAAGCAGAAACTTTGAATAAATTAGGAGTAAAATCTGTTAGTTTAGGAAAAAGAATACTTCGTACAGAAACCGCTCCTATAGCACTTTCATCAATTATTATGTATGAATTTGAAGGATAATTTTATTGAAAGGATGAAAAAATGGAAGCTACCAATAAAGAAGAACAAATAAATACTGAATTAGCAACTAAAATAAAAATACCAAAAGATATAAGAGAAGGTATTTATGCAAAATTATTTAAAAATTTATGTATAGCAATAGTAATATTTATTTATTTTATTTTTATTAACTTAGGATATGAGAGATTGGAGAAACATGTTTTTGAAACGGATTTACATATGTTTTCAGCAATTTTAATAGTACTTACTGTAATTGTTTTAGAGGCTGCATATAAAAATGCTGATAGAGATTTAGGAATTCATGGTGTGGAAATATTGGTATTGAGTTTACTAACTTTGTTTTTGCCATATGTATATTTTCATAGAGAGCCAATATTCAAATATTTGTATTCATTTTCAGCTATGTATGTAGCAATTTATTATGTCGTAAAGTGTGTTGCAATATATTTAAAAGAAGTAAAAAAATACAAATCAGGTTTAAGTGATATTAGAGAATTGTTAAAAGAAGAATCTGCAGAATCATATTTGGATGAGCAAAATAAAAGAAAATTTAATGAAGATTAGAAAAGGAGAAAATAAATGGCAAATAGTATGACCGGATTCGGTAGAGGAAAATATGAAAATAATGGGAGAGAATATGTTGTTGAGATAAAATCTGTTAATCACAAATATAGTGATATTTCAATAAAATTACCAAGGCAGATTTCTTTTCTTGAAGATAAGGTAAGAAGAGAAATAGTTAATAAAGTATCTCGTGGAAAGATTGATGTTTTTATTACTATGAGAGACTTTAGCGAAGAAGGTAAAGATGTAAAAATTAATAAAGAAATTGCAAAAGTGTATATTTCTCAACTTAAAGAACTTGCAAAAGAGACAGAAATTCAAGACAATATTGACATTATTAGTATTGCAAAATTGCCAGAAGTTTTGAATATTTCAAATGAAGAAAATGAAGATTTGTATTGGCAAGAATTATTAGAAGCACTAAATCAAGCTCTTGATAATTTTATCATGATGAGAGAAACAGAAGGAAATAAAATTTGTGAAGATTTGGTATTAAGAATTGAAAAAGTAAGACAAAAAGTTTCTAATATTTCTAATTTTTCTGCTGGACTTGTAGAAGAATATATAGTAAAATTAAATTCAAGAATAAAAGAACTAATGAATACAGATATTATAGATGAGAACAGATTGGCTCAAGAAATAGTAATTTTTTCTGATAAATCATCTATACAAGAAGAATTAACTAGATTAAATAGCCATATATCTCAATTTCTAAACTTAATTACATCAAAAGAAAAAATTCCACTTGGGAAAAAATGTGATTTTATAATACAAGAAATGAATAGAGAGGTAAATACAATTGGCTCAAAAGCTAATAGTATGGATATTTCTAAAAATGTAATTGAATTAAAAACAGAAATTGAAGATATTAGAGAGCAAATTCAAAATATAGAATAAAGCAATTATTTGCTTACAGAAAGGAAGGATGATATATGCAACTTATTAATATTGGATTTGGAAATATTGTTTCTGCTAATAGAATAATATCAATTGTTAGTCCTGATTCAGCCCCAATAAAAAGATTAGTTCAGGAGGCAAAAGATTCAAAAATGGCAATTGATGCTACTTATGGAAGAAGAACAAGAGCAGTGCTTATAATGGATTCTGGACATGTGATTTTGTCTGCAGTTCAACCAGAAACAGTAGCAAGTAGATTAGATAAAGATGATAAAATAGATGAGGAAGAATAAAGGAGGGATTTATTATGATGGTAGAACCAAATGTAAATGATTTGCTGGAAAAAATCGGCGATAGATATCAATTAGTAGTTGTTACATCAAAGAGAGCTAGACAACTAGCTAAAGGTGCAGAACCTTTAACAAATAAAAAAGAAGATAGTGTTGTTACATTAGCAGCACAAGAAATTGCTGATGGTAAAGTTTATATTGAACCAGATGAAGAGTAATTGATTAAAAAAAGGCTACTTGAATATTACGAGTAGCTTTTATGTTATAAAGAAAGGATTAGTTAAATGTTAGTTATTTTATCAGGAGTAGCAGGATCAGGAAAAGATACAATTAAAAAAGAATTGATAAGTAGAATGGAAAATGTGACATCTCTTCCATCATATACATCAAGACCAAAAAGAGAAGGCGATGTAGAAGGTGGAACATATTGTTTTGTTTCAAAAGAAGAATTTGAGAAAATGCTAGAAAATGGCGAATTATATGAATATGACGTACACCATAATAATTATTATGGGACATCTAAAAAATTATTAAATGAAAAAATTGCTAGTGGAAAAATCATTGTAAAGGACATTGATGTAAATGGAACAGAAAATTTAAAAAGACTTTTGAAAGATGATACAAAAGTTGTTACAATATTTTTGAGAGTTCCTAAAGAAGAGTTACAAAGAAGACTTGAAGAAAGAATTGATAAGCCTAGTCCTGATGAGATTAAGCTAAGATTAAATAGATTTGATTATGAGGAATCTTGTATAGACCAATATGATTATGTTATAAAGAATAATGATTTGGAAAAGTCTGTTCAAATTATTAGGACGATTATTGAAAATGAATTAAGAGTGAGTAAAACTGAATTTTAAATTAGTTAGATGCTGAAGGATGTATAAAATAATTGGCGTTTCTTCGGCAAGGATTTGATATACTAAATGAATTCCCGGAGGCGCAAATGTTTGCTCAAATAATGATTAATACAAATGCTAAAGAATTAAATAGAGTATTTGATTATATTGTTCCTAAGGATATGGAAAAAAACATATGTATAGGAGCAAGAGTTTTTGTGCCTTTTGGAAAAGGGAAAAATTTAGCCGAAGGGTATGTTTTAGAATTAAAAGAAGAATCAGAATTTGCTAATAAGGAAATTTCTAAGATTGAAGACATAATTCTAAGTAAAGAAAATATTGAACTTGCTAAATTAATGTCAGAAAAGTATTTTTGTAATGTGTCTGATTGCATTAAATTTATGTTACCACCTGGAAGTTCATCTAAAGATATGACCAAAAGGATGAAAGACAAAATGTCTAAATTTGTTTATTTGGCTATTACTAAAGATCAAGTCTTAGATGATATTAATAAAAAAAATGTTAAGAGTGAAAAACATATTAAGTTATTACAATTTTTAATAGATAATGATGGAATTGAAATTAGTGATTTAGAAGCAATTACAGAGGTTTCTAAATCAATAATGAAAACTTTAGAAAAAAATGGATATATAAAAATAAAAGAAGAAAAGATTGAGAGAAATCCTTTAATTCACAAAAACATAAAAAGGGATAAAAAATTACAGTTAAATGATGAACAACAAAAAGCATATGATCAAATTGAATTTATGCTAGAAAATAATGAATTTGCTGAATTTTTATTACATGGAATTACTGGTTCACGGAAAAACAGAAATTTATTTACAATTAATTGAAAAAACTTTGGAACTTGGGAAAAAGGCAATGGTGCTTGTACCTGAAATTTCATTAACATCTCAAATTGTGGATAGATTTTTAGCTAGGTTCGGCAATTGTATAGCAGTTTTACATAGTAAATTATCAAATGGAGAAAGATTTGATGAATGGAATAAAATTAAAGATGGAAGAGCAAAAATAATAATAGGTGCCCGTTCTGCTATTTTTGCTCCTGTTACTAATCTAGGTATTTTGATAATTGATGAAGAACATGATAATTCTTATAAATCTGATATGTCGCCTCGATATCATGCAAAAGAAATTGCACATTATATGGCTAAAAAAAATAATTTTCCTTTAGTTTTAGGAAGTGCTACACCTGATATTGCTGATTATTATAAATCAAAAAATTTTGATATGGAATTGATTGAAATATCTAAAAGGGCTAATGATGCTAAATTGCCAAAAGTAAAAATTGTTGATATGAGACATGAACTTGCTATGGGAAATAGATCAATGTTTAGTTTAGAATTGCAGGATGAAATAAAAAAGAATTTAGCAAATAAACAGCAAACGATATTATTTATAAATAGAAGAGGTTACTCTACTTTTGTTATGTGTAGAGAATGTGGACATACAATGAAATGTCCAAATTGTAACATTGCATTGACATATCATAGTTATGGAAACAAACTAAAGTGTCATTATTGTGGACATGAGGAACCTGTTTCAAAAGTATGCCCTGAGTGTGGAAGTAAGAAAATCAAGTATTTTGGAACAGGAACGCAAAGAGTAGAAGACGAAATCAAACAATTATTTCCAGATGCAACTACTATAAGAATGGATATTGATACTGTTTCAAAGAAAAATTCACATGAAAAGATTTTAAATAAATTCAAAGATGAAAATATAGATATTTTAATTGGAACACAAATGGTTGCAAAGGGGCATCATTTCCCAAAGGTTACTTTAGTTGGAATTGTTGCTGCAGATGTTGGATTAAATATTGCTGATTATAGAGCAGAAGAAAGAACATTTCAAACAATTACACAAGTTAGTGGTCGTGCGGGTAGAGAAAAAGATGCTGGAAGAGTTATTATTCAAACATATAATCCAGATAATTATGCTATTATTTGTAGTCAAAAGCAAGAATATAAAGCATTTTATGAAGGAGAATTGCAACTTAGAAAATGCTTGAATTATCCGCCATTTTGCGATATAATACTCATCAGGATTAATTCGGAAAATGCAAATAAAGTTAAGGAAGTTTCGGAAAAAATTTATAGAAATTTAAAAAAACAAAATGATGGAAGTTTATTAATTTATAAACCATTACCATCACCTATTGATAAAATTCAAAATGTATATAGGTGGAGAATTGTTGTGAAGGGTAAATTGAATAGGAAAACCTTATATATTTTAAACAAAGTTGTGAATGAATTTTATAATAGTAAAGTTAAAGATGTTTCTGTAATTGTAGATTCAAATCCTAATAATATGTTATAAAAAATATTACATATAATCGAAAATGTATTTACGGAAAGGAATGAAATAAAAATGGCAATAAGAACTTTAAGGTATGAAGGAGACGAAATATTAAAGAAAAAATCAAGAGAAATAGATGTAATAGATGATAAAATAAAGCAATTAGCAGAAGATATGTTTGATACTATGCATAAATTTGATGGTCTTGGACTAGCAGGTGTGCAAGTTGGAATATTAAAAAGAATAATTGTAATTGATTTATATGATAATGAATCAAAGTTCGTATTGATAAATCCTGTTATAGTTGAAAAATCTAAGGAAAAAGCTGAAATTCAAGAAGGATGTTTAAGTTTTCCAAATCAATTTGGAAAGGTTGAAAGATATGTAAAAGTAAAAGTTAAAGCATTAGATTTAGATGGCAACAAGGTTACTTTAGAAGCAGAAGGACTACTTGCTCAGGCTTTACAACATGAAATTGATCATTTAGATGGTATAACATTCAAAGGCAAAATAATTCCTGGAACATTTGAAATAATAACACCAGAAGATAATGAAGATTAGTGATATTATTAGGAGGAAATGACTTTTTATGAATATTGTTTTTATGGGAACACCTGATTTTGCTAGAGACTCTTTAAAAGCATTAGTTGAAAATGGACATAATGTAGAATTGGTTATAACTAATCCTGATAGACCAAAAGGCAGAGGAATGAAAATGATTCCATCTGATGTAAAAGTATATGCATTGAAAAAAGGATTAAATATAGAACAACCTATTAAAATAAGAAATAATTTAGAAATTATAGAAGAATTAAGGAAAATAAAACCTGATGTAATTTGTGTAGTTGCATATGGAAAG
The DNA here is from genome assembly GCA_947589065.1 of uncultured Clostridia bacterium. GTDB lineage: Bacteria > Bacillota > Clostridia > TANB77 > CAG-508 > UMGS1994. The sequence goes on along the minus strand of CANPZM010000033.1, from coordinate 10,794 downwards.
ATTATTCCAAAGGAAATTTTAGATATTCCTAAATATGGTTGTATAAATGTTCATGGTTCACTTTTACCTAAATATAGAGGAGCAGCACCAATTCAATGGTCTGTTTTAAATGGTGACAAAGAGACTGGTATAACTACGATGTTTATGGATGAAGGTATGGATACTGGTGATATACTTTTGAAGGAAAAGGTTCAGATTGGTGAAGATGAAACAACTGGTGAATTATGGGATAGATTGTCTATTATTGGTGCTAATTTATTAATAAAGACATTAAAACTACTTGAAGAAGGAAAAATAAATTCAGAAAAACAAACTGGTGATTTTTCACTTGCTCCAATGATTGATAAAAGCATGGCAAAAATCGATTGGAAAAATAAAAATTCTCAAGAAATAAAAAATCTAGTAAGAGGCTTAAATCCTTTCATGGGAGCTTATTCATTTTTTGATGAAAAGAAAATTAAATTTTGGAAAATAGAAATATTAGATATGGTTACTGATAAGGAACCAGGAGAAGTAATTATTGCAAATCCAAAAGATGGATTAAAGATTGCAACAATTGATGGTATTATTTCTGTATTGGAAATACAAGGAGAAAACGCTAAAAAAATGAATATATTAGAATATTTAAAAGGAAATAATATTGAGGTAGGAAAGAAATTTAATTAATGGTTGTAAAAAACAAGCTTAATTGATATACTATAATATATTTAGGAAGGAGATTATGAATATGGACGAGCAAAATAAAGAAGTTGAAGAAGTTAATGTACCAGCTGGTGAGGCTGATGGATTACGTATTGCAAATGATGTTATTGCTGCAATAGCAAATAAGGCTACTACAGAGGTGCCAGGAGTTTTTAGTATGTCAGGAGGAATTTCTGATGTGTTTGGAAAGAAAATGTCTAAAGGTATAAGAGTAGATACTTCAGATGAGGCTAAAACAAAAATTGATGTTAATATTATTGTTGAGTATGGAGTAAGAATTCCAGATATTGCTTTTGAAATTCAAAATAGAGTAAAGAAAGCGGTTGAGTCTATGACAGGTTTAAATGTTGATGAAGTAAATGTACATGTACAAGGAGTTAACCTTCCTGAAGAGACATCAAATTAATTAAAAAAATTGAGGAAGAAATAATTAGTTTAAACTATTAATAGAAAGAAATTTTCTATTATGTGGAAACTGTAAAATAAAAATTTATATGTGAAATGAAAGGAATAAGTTGTTATGAAATTTTTAGAAAGATTAAGTATAATAATTTTTTCAGTAATAGTTATAATATTTGCAGGAGCAACAATCCTAATTAGTACAGATATTGTTAATATTTCAATAATTGAAGATATTTTTGAAGTGCTTTCAGAGCATGTTATTGCAACAATTTGTGTTTCTGTATTATTAATTTTATGGTCAATAGCTAATATTTTCTTCAAAAATAGTGGTAAATATGAAAATGTTAATGGTGTTCTTCTTGAAAATGAAAATGGTACTTTATTAATTACAAAAGATTCTATTTCTAATTTAGTTGAAAATGTATTAAAGAAAAATGAAGAAGTTAAAGATGGTAATGTTAAAGTTGAATTAGATTCTAATAGAGATGTAATTATTAATATTAATGCAACTGTTAATGACACAACAGTAATAAAAGAAATCTCAACAAAACTTCAAGAAAATATAATAAAAAATGTTAAAAAGGCAACAGATCTTGATGTAAAAGAGGTAAATATAAAAATAAAGAATATTGATCAGGATAAAAAAGCAACAGTATAAATAGACAATCTAATAGAAAATTTGATTTGTCTATTGCTTTCTAAATTTATTTAGAAAGTGAGGAGGTTTATATGGAAAAGTTTTTACAATTTTTAAGTGATTATAAATATCCTATTATTGGTTTTGTTATAGCTTTGATATTTATAATGACAGATTTATATAATTTGATTGTTCCAATAATTTTATTAATTGCTGGTGTGTATTTTGGATTTTATTTTCAAAAAAATAAGGAACAATTTAAGGAAAAAGTAAAAAAATTTATTGATAAATTATAGTTTTTTTACTACTTAGAAAGGAATGTGTAAAAATGAATAGATCGGCAATAAGGGAAAATGCTTTTAAGATGATTTATGGAATGGAAGTCCAACGAGAATATAGCAAAGATCAAATGCAATTATTTATTGATGAAAATGATATAAAAGAGATATCAGCTGTAGAATATTTGACTGCTATTTTCAACGGATTAGAAGATAATAAAGATATTATAAATGAGTTAATTTCTAAAAATTTAAAGCAGGATTGGTCTATTGAAAGAATTTCTAAAGTTAATTTATCTATTTTAAAAATTGCTATATATGAAATAAAATATATGAAAATACCTTTTAAAGTAGCAATTAATGAAGCGGTTGAGCTTGCTAAAAAATATGGAGATGAAGCAAGTCCTAATTTTGTAAATGGAATTCTTGCTAGTGTTGTTAAATAAAAATAGGTATTAGGAAAGAAAAATAGTTAACATCGTCTGATAAACAAAAAATGTGCAAAAAATCCTCAAGTGAATTTGGGCAAATTTGCTCATTTTTTTGCGTACATTATTGCTAATTATTGTTAGTTATTACAAAAATATGAATTATGGATAGTAAGTAAGAAAGTTATACTTGTAATTTGCTATTATGATATGTAAAATGAGATAAAGAATTTTTATGAAAATAAAAGTCAAAAAATAATACTTTAATAGATAAATATGTAATTTTATAATGTATTAATTTTAGAAAAATTTATAAAAAATTAATTGTAAAAAGGAAAATGTATAAATGAAAATTGAACCAATTTCAGTTTCTGAATTGAATAGATATATAAAAGATAGAGTTGCTGAAGATGAATATTTAAAAAGTGTTTTTGTCAGAGGTGAAATTTCAAATTTTAAGCATCATTATACAGGTCATATGTATTTTACCTTAAAAGATGAGAATTCATTAATAAAATGTATTATGTTTAAATCTTCAACTGCTACTTTAAATTTTGTACCTAAAGATGGTATGAAAGTAAATGTACTTGGAAATGTTGCTGTTTTTGAAAGAGATGGCGTATATCAAATATACTGTAAGGCAATGCAAGAAGATGGAGTTGGTGACTTATATACAAAGTTTAAAGAATTAAAAAATAAACTAGAGGCAGAAGGATTATTTAATGAAGAACATAAAAAGAAGATACCAATGATGCCTAAAATAATTGGTGTTTTAACTTCTAATACTGGTGCTGTAATTAGAGATATTATTAATGTTTCGACACGTAGAAATCCAAATTGTTATATTAGATTACTTCCTGTGCCTGTTCAAGGAACAGGTGCAGGTGAAAAAATAGCAGATGCAATTAAATTGATGAATGAAAAAAAATTGGCAGATGTTTTAATTGTTGCTAGAGGAGGAGGCTCATTAGAAGATTTATGGCCTTTTAATGAAGAAGTTGTTGCACGAGCTATTTATGATTCTGAAATTCCTATAATTTCTGCCGTTGGTCATGAAACTGATTTTACAATTGCAGATTTTGTTGCAGATTTACGTGCACCTACTCCATCTGCAGCAGCAGAATTAGCTGTAACTGATATTTCAGATTTAGAGGATAGAATATATTTGTATAAGAATAGGTTAAAGCTTTTACTTAGAAAAAAAGTAGAAATTATGAGATTAAGATATGAAAAATGTATGGCTTCAAAAGTTTTTACTGAGCCAGATTATAAAATTAAAGAATATTATTTAACTATAGATAAATTGCTAAAAAATATGAACATATTAATAAATTCTAAAATGAAAGATTTTAAAATAAAAATGGTACAGGCTACAACAAGATTAGATACGATTAGTCCATTAAAAACTTTGGCTAGAGGCTATGGAATATTAGAAAAAGATGATATAATTATAAAATCTGTGAAACAATTGAAAAAAGATGATAATGTAAAATTTAGGTTAGTTGATGGTGAAGTAAAAGCAAAAATTATATAGGAAGAGGTTATTATGAAAGAAAAAGGTTTTGAAGAAATGTTGGACGAGCTTGAAGAAATTGTACAAACATTGGAAAAAGAAGATTTGAATTTAGATGAGTCTATTACTAAATTTGAACAAGGAATGAAGATTGCAAAAGATTGCAATAAAAAAATAGAAGAAGCTGAAAAGAAAATAACTATACTTTTAAATGAAAATGAGGATTTAAAAGAAGAAAATTTTAGCGTAGATGGATAGAATTAGAGCATAGAGAGGATATATTTTGTGATGAAAGAATTAATTACTAATAAATTTTTGTATATTCCCATTATTGTTTGGGCATGTATACAAACATTTAAAGTTATAGTTGATTTAATAGTTAATAAAAAATTTAATTTTAAAAGATTAATGGGAGCAGGAGGAATGCCGAGTTCACATTCTGCGGTTGTGACATCCTTGGCTACTTTAATTGGAAAAGAATATGGTTTGGGTAGTGCAATTTTTGCATTATCTTGTATTTTTGCGGTTGTTGTTATGTATGATGCTGCAGGAATTAGAAGAGCTGCTGGTAAACAAGCAAGATTACTTAATAAATTAATAGAAACCCCAGGTTTAGCACCATCTGTTGTTTCAGAAAGATTGGTAGAAGTATTGGGGCATACACCACTTCAGGTATTTGTTGGTGCAATAATAGGTATTGTTGTTGGATTAATTTTCTAATTTAAATTATGCAAAATTGAAAAAAGAACTGCTATTTCATTGCATTTGAACTTTATTTTTAATGTAGTCATATATTTTTATACATAATAGTTATTTTAAAATTATATATAAAAATTACATTCCACAGAAAAATTGTTACACAATTTTTCACAGACGAACAAAAACACGGACTTTAAAATGCTATAAATAGCGAAAATGTTAATAATGTCCGATTTTGTTCTGCGTATTTTGTTTTCATGAAAGGAGAACATAATGAAAGATATAGATATTGCAAGGAGTGTTACTCCTAAAAAAATTAATGAAATTACTAGCAAATTAAATATTCCAGAAGAATTTATAGAGCAATATGGAAAATATAAAGCCAAAATTGAAAATAAGTATATTAATGAAATAAAAAATAGAGAAGATGGTAAATTAATTTTAGTTACATCAATTAATCCAACACCATTGGGAGAAGGGAAAACTACAATTTCTATTGGATTAGCAGATGCTCTTAGAAAGATAGAAAAAAAATCTATTTTAGCATTAAGGGAACCATCACTAGGACCTGTTTTTGGAATTAAAGGTGGAGCAACTGGTGGTGGATATGCTCAAATAATTCCAATGGAAGATATTAATCTTCATTTTACTGGTGATATTCATGCAATCACATCTGCAAATAATTTATTATCAGCAATGATTGATAATCATTTATATTTCGGAAATAAACTAAGACTAAAGAAAATTACGTGGAAAAGGTGTGTAGACTTAAATGATAGAGCTCTTAGAAAAATACAGATAGGTTTATCTAATGAAAAAAGAGCAGTTCCAAGAGAAGATGGTTTTGATATTAGTGTTGCTTCAGAAATTATGGCAATTTTTTGTTTAGCAACAGATTTAGATGATTTAAAAAGACGCTTAGGAAATATTATAATTGGATATGATGAAGATGATATGCCTGTTTTTGCAAAAGATTTGAAAGCAGAAGGGGCAATGACTGTATTATTAAAAGATGCTTTTAATCCTAATATTGTTCAAACTCTTGAAGGAACACCAGCAATAGTTCATGGTGGTCCATTTGCTAATATAGCACATGGTTGCAATAGCATTGTAGCAACTAAAATGGCTTTGAAATTGGGAGATTATGTAGTAACCGAAGCAGGGTTTGGGGCTGACTTAGGTGCAGAGAAATTTTTAGATATAAAATGTAGAGTTACAGGTCTTAAGCCTGACGCTGTTGTTTGTGTAGCAACAATTAAAGCTTTGAAATATCATGGCGGACAAGAAATTTCAGATATTCAAAATGAAAATTTAGAATGCTTAGAAAAAGGAATAGAAAATTTACTAAAACATATAGATAATATTACAAATGTATTTAAATTGCCAGTTGTGGTTGGAATTAACAGATATGTTCAAGATACAGAAAATGAAATTAATCTTTTAGAACAAAAACTTGCTGAAAAGGAAATTAAGCTTAGTTTGGTGGATGCATGGGCAAAAGGTGAAGAAGGCGCAATTGATTTAGCAAATAAAGTTGTTGAAATTGCAGGAGAGAAGACTTCTTTAGAATACGCATATTCATTAAATGAGAGTGTGGAAGATAAAATAAGAAATGTAGCTCAAAAAATTTATGGTGCTTCTAATGTTGAATTTTCAGATGATGCTAAAAGAGAAATAGAAAGAATTGAAAAATTAGGATATGGAAAATATCCAGTATGTATAGCTAAAAATCAATATTCATTATCTGATGACCCTAAGAATTTGGAATGTAAGGAACCTTTTACGATTCATGTTCGTGATATAATTTTAAAAAATGGGGCAGAATTAATTGTAGCTATGGCTGGAAATATATTTACAATGCCAGGACTTCCAGAAGTTCCTTCAGCAGAAAAGATAGACTTGGATGATTTTGAAAATATAGTAGGATTATTTTAGTAATTTTTAGTATAAAAATATTTTCTTTTTCAAATACTAGAAATATAAATTTTAGGAGAAATGTTGTATTTTTACAGCAGTATTTATACCTAGAAAGGAATATAACTAGATATGAAAAAGAAAATATTTTTTTTAATTATTTTTTTATTATTAATTGTTAGTGCTACAGCAGGAGTTTTAGCTACTTCACGTAGAGGTTCTAGTGGTAGTGAAGTTAGACAAATCCAAGAAAAACTTAAAAGATGGGGATATTACTCAGGAAGTGTTGATGGAATATATGGAAGTAAAACAGAGGCTGCGGTACGTAGTTTTCAAAAGAAGAATGGATTAACTGTTGATGGAATAGCAGGAAAGAAAACTTTAGCTGCTATGGGAATTCAATCAGCATCTAGTTCTGGTGGAAGTAATGATTTGAGTTTGTTGAGTAAAGTTGTTTATTCTGAAGCAAGAGGCGAACCATATACTGGGCAAGTTGCTGTTGCAGCTGTTGTGCTAAATAGGGTGTCAAGTTCATCTTTCCCGAATACTGTCTCAGGAGTAGTTTACCAGTCAGGTGCTTTTGATGCTGTTTCAGATGGTCAAATTAATATGAGTCCTGATTCTACTGCTAGAAAAGCTGCACAAGATGCTATTAATGGTTGGGATCCTACGTATGGTTGTATATATTATTTTAATCCTAGTACAGCTACAAGTAGGTGGATTTGGTCAAGACCACAGGTTGTGACTATTGGTAAACATATTTTTTGCAGATAGAATAAGTTTGACTAACAACACTATTTATCTATAAATAAAAAGATAATTATAGAATTGCAAAAAGAACAAAAGCGGACATTATTAATATTTTCACTATTTACGATATTTTAAAGTTCGCGTCTTTGTTCGCCCGTGAAAAATTGTATAACAATTTTTCTGTAGAATGTTTTATATTATAGGAATTTCAGAGAAGTTTCCTATAATATAAAAATTAGAAAGTACACCTTATTATGTATAAGGTGTACTTTCCTGTTATTGAATAAATTCACAATGTTTCAATAAATATAATGTATGTCAAAATGAAATTATGTTGCTCTGAATATGTGTATACATTGACAAAAATGGCACATATTGATAATATTATAGTGATATTGGAGGAAACAATGAATATTTATCCGGATTTGTATGTGACTAGTGTGAAAAATATTAATTCAGAACTATTAAAGAAAAATAATTTAAGTGGACTAATATTAGATGTTGATAATACGCTTATTGACTATTATAGAAAACTTGTTGATGGTGCAGAACAATGGTGTGAAGAATTAAAAAATGATGGTATAAAGTGTATTATAGTATCTAATAGCCATAAAAGAGATAAAATAGAAACTGTTGCTAAGAAATTGAATATAGATTATATTTTATTTGCTAAGAAACCGTTTAAATCTGGTTTTAAAAAAGCTCTTGAAATGCTTGAATTAAAACCGGAAAATGTGGCGGTTGCAGGAGATCAATTATTTACTGATGTATTAGGTGCAAGAAGAATGAAAATGTTTTCAATTTTAGTAAAACAAGTTGGAGAAAAAGACATATTTATTACTAAAATTAAAAGACCAATTGAAAATGCAATTGTACGAAGATACTTAAAAAAGAAAGGTGCTAAAATAGATGTATTTTAATAATATACATATACTTATATATTTACTTGTAGGCTTTATCGGATGTGTTGTTGGACAGATGGTTGGCATAATTAATGAAAAATTAATAAATGGCGAAAAGATATTTGAAAAAGGATTTTTCAAAAAAATAAAAAAAGGATTTGTTCCGCATTATAAATTAATGATAACAATGTTTATCTTATATATTGCTTTACTATTTATGAGTGGAATTGATAATAATTGGCATACTAATATTAGAACTTTGAGTTATTTTATTTTAATGCCATTATTAGTATCCGCTTTTGTTATAGACTTAAAAAAACAAATTATACCAAATAGGTTAGTATTAACAATATTTGAAATAGGATTGTTGATTACTTTTTTTGAGGGAATAATGAGTCCAACTGGTTTGACTTTTGCATTAAATAGATTTGAAGGAATGGCATGTGGAGCTTTAATATTTTTAATTATTACATTACTTGGAGGACTTATTGCTGGTAAAGAGGCAATGGGAATGGGTGATGTAAAGTTAATGGGTGCATTAGGATTATTTTTTGGATTAAGCAGTATAGTGATTATTTCCATAATTTCTTTTTTAATAGGAGCTATTGCAAGTATTATTTTATTAATTAAAAGAGTAAAAAAGACTAATGAATATATTCCTTTTGGGCCATTTATTGTTGTATCTGTAATTATTGCAATGTTTATACCAGAAGAAATTTTAACTAATGTTTTATGGTACATTTTTTCAGCTCAATGGTTCTTAAGGTACATTATAAAATAATATAATAAGGAGGTACTATTATGAATATAAAAATTAAGTGGCTTAGAGACCAATTAAGAACACAAGATTTACAAGGAATGATAGTATCAAACCCTACTAATATTAAATATTTGACTGGCATAGAAGCGGAAGGAATTTTGCTAATAACGCTAAAGGAAAATTTATTTATTACTGATAGTAGATATGTTGAGGCAGTAAATACAATATTAACGATTGAAGATGAAATATTAGTAAATGATAAAAAGAATATTAGTCGTGAAGATTATGCTTCGTTTTTTATGTTTTGTGAAAATGTAGGTTTTGAAGAAAATTATGTTACTTATGCAGATTATAAAGAATATTTACAAACTTTTAGAGTAAACTTGATGGAAACTGAAAACATAATTGAAGGACAAAGAGTTATTAAGGAACAAAGGGAAATAGAACTTATAGAAGCTGCATGTGAGTTGACAGATAAGTGCTTTGAATATCTAAAAACTTTTATAAAGATTGGAATGTCAGAAAAAGAAATTGCTTTTGAGATAGAAAAGTATTATAAAACACATGGAGCTGAAGATGTAGCATTTGAACCTATTGTGGCATCTGGACATAATTCATCAATGCCTCATGCAGTACCTGGAACTAGAAAGATAAAAGATGGAGATATAATTCTAATAGATATGGGTTGTAAATTAAAAGGATACTGCTCAGATATGACAAGAGTTATGTTTGTTAATTATATAGAAGATGAATATAAAGAAGCTTATAATATTTGTTTAAGAAATAATGAGTTGGCTGAAGCAGAAATAAGAGACGGAAAAAATATGAAAGTTATTGCACAAAATTCTAATAATCATTTAAAGAATAATGGATATGTCCCAATGCATTCATTAGGTCACGGAGTTGGTATGGACATTCACGAAGAACCTTTTTTCGGAATAGTATATGATCAGCAGTTGAAAGAAAATATGATAATAACTGTTGAGCCTGGAGCATATAGTATTGGAAAATTTGGTATAAGAATAGAAGATACTATATTAGTTACAAGATCTGGTTGTCGTATTTTAACAAAAACATCAAAAGAACCTGTGATTATAAGATGTAGGTAAAAGTCTTGATTTTGTACAAGAAATGTAGTATTATAGTAAGGAAATTTTAATTTAGAGGATATGGTTGAAAAATAACTATAATTTTGAATGTATCAAAATTTATTTTTTACAACTGTTTTTGAACCTCAGGAAGGAATGGTATAAAAATGGCAGAAGTATATATGGCAGGAGATTTAAGAAATGGAACTACATTTGAAATGGATGGTTCTGTATATAAAGTTGTTGAATTTCAACATGTAAAACCAGGAAAAGGAGCAGCATTTGTTAGAACAAAATTAAAAAATGTAATAAATGGCTCTGTTTTAGAAAAAACTTTTAATCCATCAGAAAAATTGCAAGGTGCTGAAATTGAAAAAAGAGATATGCAATACTTATACAATGATGAAGATTTGTATTATTTTATGGATAATGAAACTTATGAACAAATACCTCTTAATAAGGAACAAATAGGTGATGCTTTAAAATTTATAAAAGAAAACATGAATTGCAAAATTCTTTCTTTTAAAGGAAATGTTTTTGCTGTAGAACCACCTATGTTTGTTGAATTAGAGGTTACATATACTGAACCTGGTTTTAGTGGAAATACTACTACAACATCTGGAAAACCTGCAACTCTTGAAAATGGATATGAAATATCTGTACCTTTATTTGTAAATATTGGTGATGTAATCAGAATTGATACTAGAACTGGTGAATATAT